>CANGFK010000014.1 GCA_947452925.1 Chitinophagaceae bacterium
ATCGGTTACCGCATTCAAAACGCCAATGCCTAGTCCACCAGCAGTGCGACCACTTACTTTGGTTGCATTGATAATTTTACTGGACGTAGGGTTTTTCAGGATGCTGTCTCCAGAAGGTAAGTTGTATTGTACATCGCCGAAGTGAATGGGTGTTCCACCAATACGCCTGCTGTAAAAAACATTCCCCTTCGAGAAAAGCTCTGTTCCCTCTGTAAAGAAACTACGGTATTCATTGTATTTCACCTCAAAAGGAGAAAGGTTGAGTACGTGGTTATCGCTCTGTACCTGACCAAAATCTGGCACAAGCGTCATATCCAACGTAAATGCCTGATTGATACCATACTTCACATCCATCCCGCCATTTACTGCTGTGGTAGTATTGGATATACCGGGCGTATTGTAGGGATAGTTTGTTACATCTGTTGATAGATATGGCGAAAAAGACAGGCGTACCGGAGGCTTGATGTCTTTAATATCCGTCCACAACCCAAACTGGGCAAAGAACGAATACTGAGTTTGGTCAATCGGGTTCCAGGTGAGGTTCTGACCAGCCTTCTTCCTTCTCCTGAACATATTGATACCCCAGTTCTGAACCTTACCATTGCTGAACCTGATGGCGGAGTAAGGAATCTTCATCTCAAACGTCCAGCCATCCCCAACAACTTTTGAGGCAGTCTGATAAACACTATTCCATGTGCCATCTTCCCCATTAGACGAGTATTTGGCATCGTATTGTTCGCCCAATGGCGTTACATAATAGCCAAAACCATTTATCTTATCATTGTAAGTATCAAACAAAACGCCTACAAAGTCGTTGGCGCCAATCATGTCCCGTCCCACCAGTTCACTAGACACGCTATCTCTGTTGCTTTCGTGGCAATAACCAGCTATATAGATGGCATCATCATCGTAGAGTATCTTAATCTCTGTACGATTTTCATATCTTTCTGGCTTGCCAAAGGTCGGTTGACGCTCCACGAAGTGCGTTGCCAACGGAGCCGTTTTCCATGCATCATCGTTAATGTTGCCATCTATTTTTATTTGCTGCTTTGTTCTGGTAGCAGGGAGTTTTAGGTGGATGCTCGTATCTACCTGTGCTTGCAGCAGCACAAAGCTGAATAAAAACAGCGTCAGTAAACGTAACCTCATAGTCAGTAGTTGTATGTTGCAAACATATTGGCTATCTACGCTTCTTTTTGTCGAATTTATTTTAGCGGTTGCCGATTTTAGTTGTTAAACATAATTAACGGCCTTTTCCTGTGATGAGTGGAGTGGGGTGAGTGATGGAGGGGGTGATGCATTGAGGCCTGTATTTCGTTCAGCCGTCATTTCGACGATAGGAGAAGTCTAACCAAAAACAGTCTGCGTCATTTCGACGATAGGAGAAATCTCACCGAATTATGGTTCCCTATCTGAGTTTGATAAAAGCATTACAGGCACAAAGAGATTTCTCCTATCGTCGAAATGACGTTTCATAGGGTTCGTAGAGCCTATTGCCAAAAAGCGGATAGTATTAATATTATTCTTGCTCAGTTTCCTTTTTATCCTATTAATCGACAGACCAAATCCCTACTTCTTTCCCATCCACACTTCAGCCATCTGTGCTTTGTACAAGGATGCGGGCGTAACACCTCCCACATTGGTAGCTTCCCACACGCCATTGGGACGAACCAGTTTGGCTCCTTTGTTTTCTCCCTTATAGCCTATGTTCCAGTTGTAGGCCATCGGTGGATTTTGTATTGCCGCCGATGCCGACGTGCAGTTCCAGAATACTTGATAGGCGCCGCTCCATCCGTGACCAGTGCCCCAGTTACCCCTATCCTGCGCGTTCATTTCGCCGTCGGAAGTAATGTTATCATACAGCGTACCAACTGCCCAACGGTGGTGGGGGCCAATGTCGGCATGGGTGAGCGTGGCGGTGCAGTAGCTATATACATTAGGCCCACAAACCCTTCCTCCTGTTACAAAGTCGTGACGCCCATTGCGCGCCGTACAGTTTTGAAACAAATTCAACTGACCCTCACAACTAAACGAATACCTCCTGCCTCCGGTGATGATAGAAATAGGATCCAGACAAACACAGTTTCTCACGGTGTTATTTTTGGATGAACTCATAATATTCACACAGTTATCGCCAAAATGTACAGATACCACATTCTGAACCCAGCAGTTTTCCGCAGCACTTATCTTCACGGCACACCAACCGTGCTGCTCGTCTACATCATTGGTATAGGTAGAAATCATACGCAGGTTCTCAACGCCTACTTCCGAAATACGTCCCTTAAAACTGTAGGGCATTACCAATCCGCCGCCATACTTAGCATCCATCGGCATGACTATGGGGGCATTGATGGTGATGGTTCCAGTCTGTTTATCTACGTTAGTGACAATCCTTTCGAAGTTCAGGTCAAAACCTTTCGCCGACCAGTTTTTACTACCATCCCGAAGGTCTTTAATATCGTCCATCCCAATGGCGTGTATCCATCCGTCAGTGGCAATGCGCCGCACCACCACAGGCTCATTTACTTCAAAAGAACGGGCATGTTTCACACGGAAAGTGTAAGCACCCACGGGTACATAATCATCCGTAATCAGTTCAGACTTTCCTTCGTCCATATCCATTTTTCCTTTTCCTTCAATAGCAAACAAGTCACTCTGTTTGGTGGCAGTGTAGGTGATGACGGTACCATTTTCATTACTTCCTTCCCCTCTCAATATCAGTCCGCTCGTTTTTATTTTGATGGTCGAAGCGATGGTATAATTGCCTTTCTTCAGTAAGATAATCTTCGGAATACTGGTAGAAGGCAAGTCGCCAACGCTATCAATCAGCTGTTGAAGCCTGTAGGTGTCATCGCCACCGCTAGGAGAAAGCGTTGCAACCAACCTACCCGCGGGAAATGCGGCAGTACCACCTCTGTAGCCCACCGCGGTGAAGTCGGGAATGCGGTTACCCAACGAATCTTTGTAATAGGACAGTTTGTTGTCTTTATCAATTTTTACCCAGCTAGAAGTTACTTGGGCTTGAACATTGAAAAGGAATAAGAAAAGGGCAATCGTAACCTGAAGTAGTTGTTTCATGAAGCAAGTAGTGTTGTGACTGATTATTTTATCGAACCAAATATAGCCCATTGACTATGGTTTTGGTGGTTTGTTTAGTCGATGGACCTATTTTTTATCCTTTCTGATAAACCCAGTAAGCCGCCAAAAACAATTTGCACCAATCCCCTTGCGAGGAACAGGGCAAACTGAGTCGTTTGCTGTCATCCCCGTACGAGGAACAGGGCAAACTGAGTCGTTTGCTGTCATCCCCGTACGAGGAACAGGGCAAACTGAGTCGTTTGCTGTCATCCCCGTACGAGCATCAGGGCAAACTGAATCGTTTGTCGTCATCCTCCAACGAGCAACAGGGCAAATTGAGTCGTTTGCTCTTATCCTCCAACGAGCATCGGGGCAAACTGAGTCGTTTGTCGTTATCCTCGTACGAGGAACAGGGCAAACTGAACTGTTTGCTGTCATCCTCCAACGAGGAACAGGGCAAACGATTTTATTTGCTGCCACACTCACGCGGGTGACAGGGCAAATTGAATGATTTGTAGGGTCACTCACGCGAGTGACAGGGCAAACTAGACAGTTTGCTGCCACACCCGAACGGGTGACAGGGCAAACTAGATGATTTGCTGTCACACCCGAACGGGTGACAGGGCAAACTGAATGATTTGCTGCCACACCCGAACGAGTGACAGGGCAAATTGAATGATTTGCTGTCACACCCGCATGAGTGACAGGGCAAACGATTTATTTCACCCCCAAAACCCACTACCTCAACAGCACAGTAGTCCCTTTTTTGAAGACTGGCAGATTGGTGAGGGCATCGGTGTAAGTGAGCATCCACACATAGGTGCCCGTCGGCTGCGGATTGCCATTGACTGTGCCATCCCATTGGTTGTCGTAATTGTGCGAGATGAAAACTTGCTGCCCAAACCTATTGTACACCACAAAAGTGAAGTTGAGTGCCTTGAAGATGCCTTGCGGATATAGTTTTCTATGTCCTTCTCTGGAGTCGGGCGTGAAAACAGAAGGCACACCAATAAAACAACTACGCATCGCCCTGGTGGTATGGATGGCAGAATCGATACAATTGTTGGTGTTGGTGATGGTAAGCTTTAGTGTGTAATCTTTTTCCTCCTGTCCAAACAGAGGGAATGTTCTGTTGGGTGGTAACGGTAGCGTACTCGTTTCGCCATCGTTAAATTCCCACAAATAAGTATTAATCCTGCCAAGGCTCTGGTCTTGCACCAGCAACGCATCATCGGGGCAAATGAACTCGGGTAGGGTAAAAGCAGCTTTTATAACGTCAGTAGACAAGCTAACTACCTTGAAAGTACTATCTACACAATCACCATTGGACACTTTGAGGCGAATGGTAATGTCTGTATTGGTTATCGGAATTGTTCTGGTAAAACTATCAACCGTATAGCTTGCCCCATCAGAAAACTGCCATAACCAACTGTTTTTATGGTTGTTGACCGGATTGCCCAGATTAAAAATTGCATTCGTGCACTGTAGGGAAACCTGCGGGATGAAAGCGGCTGAGACAGAATCGTAGGTGGTGAAACTAAGACGGCTGTCGGGATTACTCACTTTGCCGCACTCATCGGTGAGGATGCTGCCATTACTCCCTTTTTTCATAGAAATAGTGTACGTTCCTTGCAGCGAGATAGGATTTTTGAACCTGATGGTAACCGTTTTGCTTATATCACCACTACTATTGCAACTGCCAAAAGCACTGTCTATGATAACTGGTCGAGTACCCTTGATGGCGAAATTACTACCATCAGCAGCGATAGAACTGCACTTGATTTTGCTTTGGAAGGTAATATCCATCTGCTTGGGCGAACAGGGGACAATACTGAGAGAGTCCATCAGCAGAGAGTCTAAGGCCAGATTAATAACCTGAATAGAACTATCCGTACATACGCCATTGGAAACAGTGAGGTGGATGGTATCTTTTATGAAGCTTACGGGAACAGAACGGGTGAACAAAGGAACACGCTCCGTACCGCCATCGGAAAACCGCCACCGCCAACTGTTTTTATTGTTGTCGATGGCATTGCTGCAAGTGATATCTGCAGCGGAACAATGGTATTCTATCTTGGTGTTGAAGGCGGCAGAGACGGTATCATAAGTTGTAAAAGTGAGGAAGTTACCCGTTGAACTTTCTATGCCGCAGCTATCAAGCAATGCTTTACCTGTCTTCGTTTTTTTCAAGAATAAGGTATCAATACCTTGTAGCGTTATAGGATTCTTCAGTTTCAGGGTAATGCTGTTGGTCAATCCGCTGCTGCCAATGCAATTACTGAAAGCACTATCTATGGCAACAGGATTATCGCCACCAATTGTAAAATTGCTTCCATCGGCAGCAACAGACTTACACTGAATGGGCTTATTAAACAAAACAGTCAGCTGCTTGGGCTTACATTGTGTCCTGCTGATGGTCGTCATTTTTGCAGAATCGTACAACAGGTTAATTACCTGAAAGGAACTGTCGGTGCATATTCCATTAGACACTTTTAGTCTGACGGTATCATGGGCACAAGGTAACTGTACGGACTTGGATTGGCTTGCACCACTAAGGGTGGTGCCATCCCAGAACTGCCACTGCCAACTGTTTTTATGGTTGTTGAGGGCATTGTTAAATGTGATAGTAGCAATGGCGCATTTATAACTTACTTTCTGATTGATACTGGCAGAGACGGTGTCATAAGTAGTGAAAGGGAGAAAGCTGAGTTCAGCAGTTTCCTTGCCACACTCGTTGATGAGCGTATTGCCATCACCACCTTTTATCAAAACAATGGTATTTTTTCCTTCTAGGGTGATGGGTATTTTGAAATGCACCGTGATGGACTGCGTAAAGCCATCTTCATCGCAATTGGCATAGGCACTATCCACCAAAACAGGGTGATTGCCTTTGATGAGGAAGTCGCTACCATCGGAGGCGATGCTGCTACATTGCATTTTCCTGCTGAAAATAAGGGTCAGTTCGGTAGGCGAACATCTGGCAATGTTCATCGAGTCCATCGGGGTAGGAAACTGCGGATAGATAGTGACAGGCAAGGAATCGCCCGGAGGGATTTGATTACTACAATTGTCTAGTATGGTATTGCCATCACTACCATTTTGAATGCTGATAGTGTATTTGCCCGGAGGGATAGGGTTATTGAGGATGAGCAGTACAGAATCCGTATCAAAGGAGGCATCACACTTCACGCCACTCGCCCTGATGACATTGGACAGGGTTGTGTTGATAGAAAAATCGCTGCCATCAGGTGCAATGCTGCCGCACTTCATTTTCTTATTCAGCTTGACATAGATGATGGTACCATCGCAAGGGGCTTTTGCTGCACGCAACTTGGGAGGCGTTGTATCAGTGATACTGGCAGTGCCACCCTCAAAGGTGAGCTTGTAGCCCGAGGAAGAATCGGTGAAATGACTGACTAACAGCAGATAATTGTGTTTCTCAATAAGGGTAGGCATGGCACCGATGGGAGGCTGAAAGACTGGAAAAGTGCTATCGCCACAGGTGCAAACGTTTTTTCCTGTATCACCAGTACCCGTAACCATTGCTTGTCCAGACCAATTGCAAGAAACAAACATGGAGGAGTCTTTGTACAGATCGTTAGGGGTTGAATCGTGACCAGTTACATCAAACAATTGCCAGTCGAAGTCTTGATTGATTGAGTCTGGCGTGATTTTAAAACCAAGAGTGCCCGCTTTAAAGCAAGTGAACTTGTACCAGAAAGGATTTTTATCGGTATATAGGATAGGGATTGTGTCTCCCCTAAAAATAAAGTAAGGCCGGCAATTAGGTACAATGATGGGATTTCCCCCGCACAAAGGCACTAAGCTCTGGCTGAAGGTTGCTGTACCACAAACAGGGAAAGCGGTCTCGGGTGTCTGACCAATTGTGAGGCAAGCATTTTGTGCCAACAAATTGGGTGCGCTACTTATTAGAACAACGATTAAACCAATAAGACTGATAAGTCTGCGCATACAACAAGTCTGTTTACTGCGCCGAAGTTATAGATTGTTTCGGTCTTTTTTAATCAGGTCACTAATCTATGCTATTCTCCTCACTAATTTTTTTTGAGGATTCGTGTAAGGTATTGTTTTTTGTTGCGTATAAGAGCTCAAAGGATGGATAAAATGATTGTTCAGCCAGTAATTTTTAACACAAATACAACCAACAATGAAAAGAGTATTATTAGTAAGCACCATCAGCCTCTTATGGATTGCTTCTTTTGCACAGACCGACAAAACAACACAGCGAATTGCTCAGTGCAATGTATCCAGCAAGCTATTAGGCATCAAAGGCTATGACCCGGTGGCCTACTTTGTTTCAGGAAAAGCAGTAGAGGGCAAGTCTTCCTTTGCCGCCAGCTATCAGGGCATCAACTATTACTTTGCAAACGCCAGCAACAGGGATGCATTCAAAGCCAACCCCACCAAGTACGAACCACAATATGGCGGATGGTGCGCCTACGCCATGGGAAACGATGGTAGCAAAGTAGAGATAGATCCGGAGACCTTTAAAATAGAAAACGGCAAGCTATATCTCTTCTACAACAAGTACTTCACCAATACCAAAAAGAGCTGGGACAAGGACGAAGCCCACCTGATGAAGAACGCAGACGCTAACTGGGCGAAAATTTTTAAATAGATAACAGGCATAAGGCGTTAGGCATAAGGCATAAGTATTTGCATGTTCCTTTCCTTCCTTACGCCTTATGCCTTACTCCTTACGACTAAATAAATAACAATGCAAACAACAAAAATTTTACTTTGGATCAGCCGCTTGGTAGCTGCTATCATCATGTTACAAACCCTGTTCTTTAAGTTTACGGCTGCGCCTGAATCGGTGTACATCTTCGACAAAGTACATCTAGGCGCAGCAGGACGAATTGGTTCTGGCATTGCCGAATTGATTGCTTCCTTACTAATCCTTTTTCCCAAAACATCCGTATATGGTGCAGTATTAGCCGTTGGCGTGATGGCTGGCGCTATTGCATCGCACTTATTTGTCCTCGGAATAGAAGTAATGGGCGACCACGGACAACTGTTCATCTATGCGGTATTGGTAACCGTTGCGTCATTGTACATCATCTGGGAAGAAAGAAAGAAGCTGCTTTCATTAATCAATAAATAATAAAAACACCTACGCATGACAACCACCGTACTGCAAGAATTAATGGACTTTTTGAGTTTGGTAGAAGCCGAGCACTACACTCGCCCCTCACAGATATTGAACCGGGCAACCATCGGACAACACGTTCGCCATTCCATAGAAATGTACCAATGCCTGTTGTCAGGATACAGTGAAGGAACTGTGGACTACGCCAAAAGAAAGAGGGATATTGTGATTGAAAGCTCGCCAGACTATGCCATAGAATGCCTGCAAAGCATACTGAAAGGTGTGAAGAAGTATGATAAGCAAATTTCACTCTGCAATAACGAGCAAAGCTTTGCCACCAGCTTCAACCGGGAGTTGTTTTATTGCGATGAACACACCATTCACCACCTCGCACTGATACGCGTAGGCATCAACGAAATAGGTGGTTATCAGTTGAATGAATCTTTCGGCGTAGCACCTTCCACCATCAAATACAGGCAGTCATGTGTACAGTAAGTTTTGTGCCGGTGGGCGATAAGGTCATCATTACCAGCAATCGTGATGAAAAAAGCGTGCGACCAGCTGCAATACCGCCTCAGCAGAAGGAGACCGAAACGGGTACGCTGTATTTTCCTGTCGATGCAAAAGCAGGTGGTACCTGGTTTATTGCAAATGACAAAGGCGATGCAGGCGTACTACTGAACGGAGCGTATAAAAAACACCTTCCCCAAGAGCAGTATCTGCAAAGCAGGGGTGCAATATTGCCTGCTTTGTTTGCTGGCGAAGACCCTTACGAAGCTTTGAAAGACTTTGATTTTGAAGGGATAGAAAACTGTACGCTGGTGATGTACATCAACAAGCGTTTGTATGAATGTGTGTGGGATGGGACTGAAGCCATTGTGGCCATGCTGAATACCAGGCAAGCTTATATCTGGTCTTCTGTGACATTGTACAATTCCGAAATGATTTCGGCAAGAAAGCAGTGGTTCAGGGAATTTATTATGGAGAATCCTGCCCCCAATCAAGAAGAGATGATTCATTTTCATACCAATACTGGCAAAGGAAATACTGTTTTTGGGCTAAAGATGAATAGAGATAATGCTATGCTTACGGTAAGTATTACTTCTGTTGCCATCACTGGGGAGTCTTCCGAACTTCAGTATATAGATTGCTTGCAGGATAAGCAAACTGCTCATAAAATAGAGAACAACAGCAGCATAACCACATAGGCACAGCAGACACATAGTATTTATTGGTTGGTTGGAGAAAACATAGGAGAGTTTATTAAGATATATGGCTATGTTTTCTTTGAGTGAAACGATTACTTCCTTATTGCTTTCTTTTTCTATGTGACTATTGTGTCTATGTGGTAATACTTTAATCTAATACAAACACGTTATATGACTAAACTGGTACAAAAACTCCGTCAGCAGCCTTTCTTCATCCGCTTATTCAACTGGGAATACTGGCCTTTTGATGTAGTCTATGCGCCTATGTACCTGGTTTACCTCTGGTTTGGTGTGCGGGCACGCTCTTTCTTCTTTTTTGCCGCTGCTAACCCCACTATCAAGAATGGGGGCTTTCTGATGGAGACAAAAAGTGCTATAGACCCGCTTATCCCCAATGCGTATAAACCAAAAACTGTCTATTTTGACAATGGAACGCCCTATGCTACCGTCATTAAAGGTGTTAGAGAGAAGGGTATTGAGTTTCCACTCATCATCAAACCAGATAATGGTGCGAGAGGGAGGGCAGTGAGAAAGGTGTGCAACGAAAAAGAGTTGGAGGCCGTGCTGCCTTTGTATACTGTACCTTATGTGTTACAGAACTTTATACCCTATCCCAAAGAAATGGGTCTGTTCTATGTGCGGATGCCCAACGAAACGAAGGGTAAGGTTACTGGCATTGTGGGTAAAGAGTTTGTGAAGGTGACAGGCGATGGTAGCAGTACCATCCTTCAGTTGCTGCAACAAAACAGTCGTTATATTCTTCAGTTACCCGTGTTGAAGAAGCTAATTGCCGATAAACTTAATCAAGTTTTGCCAGAAGGGGAGACAGAAGTACTGTTACCTTATGGAAGTCATTCGAGAGGATGCTTGTTTGTAGATGAAAGTCATCGGATTGATGAACGCCTTACCAGTGTAATGAACGCTGTTTGTACGCAAATTGAGGGTTTTTATTATGGCCGCCTCGATATCCGCTTCAATTCCTGGGAAGAACTGTCAGAAGGTAAGCACTTCTGTATCATTGAAATAAATGGAGCCGGCTCTGACCCTACCCACATGTACGACCCCAAACATTCTATATTCTTTGCCTGGAAAGAAATAATAAGACACTGGGTAATAATGTATAAAATAGCTACCCTCAACCGCCAAAAGGGGCATCCATATCTGTCTGTAAAAGAAGGCCTGCAAATGTTTAAGGACAATGCTGCGTATGACAAAACGCTGAATGCATTGCTGGTTTAAGCAAGTTATGAGTTATAAGTTATGGGTTATTGGACATCTAATTGCATAACTTATAACTCATAACTCATAGCTTGCTTATGCTTCCGACTATCTTTTCCTTCACTTCTTCTGAGAGTTTTTCTTCTGTGTGGGTATGTTTTGCTTGCTTGATGATGAAGCCCGTTTGTTTTTCAAACCTTCTGCAAAGGGAGCAAATGCCTAGGTGCAACCGCAGCGTCAACCGGTCGAATAAGCCAATCTTCCGCTGTTCCTTTTTAGAGATCAGGTAAGTAGCTTGCTTACAACTTATATTTAATAAACTCATTTTGTTCCCTTTAACTGTTAATCCAATTTAGCTCCAGACACTTTCTCAACTGTAGTTTAGCCCGATGGATGAGCACCCAATAGTTTGACGAAGAAATGTTAAGAACCTTACAAATTTCTTCTGCACTCAGGTCATCCATGTATTTCATTACAAAGACACTGTGCTGCAACTCTTGCAATTTCTTCTTACAATAGTCCAGAATGCCATAAAACTCTTTTGTTTCAACAGGCTGATGGTAGTTAATGCCCCATTCGTTTGGTTGGTCTTCACGTGTCCAATGTTCTGCTTCATCAAAGAAGTGACTCGTGGTATCTATTTCGGCATACTGAACATTGCTTGTGCTTTTCTTTCGGTAATGATCTATAATTTTATTCTTACAGATTGCAAAAAGCCAGGTCTTTTCAGATGCGTCAGACTTATAAGTCTCTCTACTCTTCCACGCACTCAAAAAAGTATCCTGCACAATATCTTCTGCCAGACCCTTATCTGAAACCCGCTTTAGGGTGTAGTTGTAGAGGATGTCTCCGTATTTGTCCACCCATTCGTTTGCCTGCAAAGAAGGACCCATAAATGAAAAATTAATTTGATTCTACGAAAATAAGGCTAAAACAAAAAACCCGGAAGTAATATCCGGGTTTATGAAGTGCGGCAAAGGAGATTCGAACTCCCACGCCCGGTAAAAGGCGCTACCACCTCAAAGTAGTGCGTCTACCAATTTCGCCATCGCCGCAGTTGAAGTGAATGCAAATGTAATGGATAAATTTATAGTGATTGACGTTTAGTAATAAGTGATCTGGTTTTATTTCTTACAGCATCAGGCTTTTGGAGGGAATGAAATATAGGTTTTCATTACACAGGTAAATTCTAAAACAATGATTTGTATCTTAACTGAGATGGTGCTACTAGTTGATATATTTAGGATAACTTGCAACTAGCGCATTAGAGAGAAAAAAATTAGTTCTGTATAGCAAGAAGGGTGCATCTCAAATGAAGAAACTTATATTTACATTTTTAAAAGTTACACATGAATGCATTGAAAGATCAGTTTCTTATTAATCCAGACATACACTTCCTCAACTTTGGTTCCTTTGGTGCTTGTCCCAAGCCAGTGTTTGAGAACTATCAGTACTGGCAACGACTGTTGGAGTTTGAAACAGTACAGTTTATAAACGTAAATGGGGCGTCTAACCTAGCCAATTCAAGAGCTGCATTAGCGAGTTACATAGATGTTCCGGACAAAGATGATCTGGTATATATAACCAATCCTACTTTGGGGGTGAATATGATTGCAACAAACCTGAATTTGGTTGCTGGAGATGAAGTGTTGACAACAGACCTTGAATATGGAGCTTGCGACCGTACATGGGATTTCTATTGTGAGAAGCGTAATGCCATCTATAAAAGGCAACCTATAACGCTGCCCATCACTACTAAAGAAAAGTTTCTTGAAGATTTCTTTGCAGGATTGACTGATAAAACGAGGGTTGTGTTCGTCAGTCACATCACTTCTTCTACTGGTTTGAAATTGCCCGTAAAGGAGATTGTGGACATTGCTAAAGCCAAGGGAGTACTGACTATTGTGGATGGTGCACATGTGCCAGGGCAACTGCCTTTATCTATTAAGGAGTTAGATGCAGACTTTTATACCGGTGCAGCACACAAATGGATGATGGCAGCCAAAGGTTGCAGCTTTTTGTACGCCCACAAAAGAGTGCAACCAATGTTGAAAGAACCCTTAATTGTAAGTTGGGGTTATAAAGCAATAAAGCCCTCGGGGTCTCATTTTATAGACTATAATCAAATGATTGGTACAAGAGATTTCTCGGCTTTCCTGACTATTCCTGCTTGTATTCAATTTATGGAAGAGAACAACTGGCCTTTAGTAGCACAAAAATGCCACGAGCTAGTGCTGAGCAATGCCGAAAGATTCTTTGCATTGTTGGGTTCATCGCCAATCAGTCCACTAACCAAGGAATGGATAGGGCAGATGTTGAGTATCCCGATAAACACCACTAGGCCAGAAGAATTGCAGCGGAAATTATTCATCGATTACAATATTGAGGTTCCTGTGATGAGGCAGGGCGATAGGATTTATCTGCGTTATTCTATCAATGGCTATAATAGCCAACAAGATTTGGATGCTTTGTATGAAGCATTGGTAGAAATAAAAAAGCAAGGAGGGTATATATAGGATGATTCTTTAAAAAATGGGTTATCCAGAATGTATTTTATTACTAAATGATGCATTACGTTTGCACAAACAAAAAATTATGAAACAATTACTTTTAATTACAGCCACATTCATTGCATTCACTGCTTTTGCTCAGTCAGTGAAGATGCCACAACCTAGTCCCTCGCAAACTATCAAGCAGAACTTTGGACTGGGGTATATAGAGCTAAGCTACAGCCGACCATCATTAAAAGATCGTGTTGCCTTCAAAGAATATAGTGAGTTGGCACCTACAGATGTTGTTTGGCGTACCGGGGCAAATGCTGCAACAACCATTACTTTCAGTGATGATGTTACAATTAACAATGTATTGGTGAAAGCAGGTAAGTATGGGTTGTTGAGTATTCCAACCAAGAAGAATTTTGTAATCATCATCACTAGAGATACAACTGTAAATCAGCCACCAATGTACAATGGTGACCATGATGTGGTGCGATATAATGCGCCTATTTCTAAGGGGGAAAGAGTGGAACTGTTTACGATTCAATTTGCAAACATTACCTTCGAAACCTGCGAGTTGCAGTTAAACTGGGGTAGCACACAAGTGAGTTTACCCATCAGTACTAACATAAAAGATAGGGTAAAAGCAGATGTAGAAAAGAGCGAGAATGGCGATAAGCCTGCATATTCAGCTATTGCTACCTACTACTACGAGATAGCCAAGAATTATCCCTCCGCATTGGAATACATCACTAAAGCAGTTTATGCAGGTAAACCTTCTTTTTCTTCTTATCTGTTGAAAGCTAAAATTGAAAAGGAATTAGGTGATAAAGCAAGTGCAAGAGCAAGTGCAAATAAGTGTATTGAGCTAGCAAGAACTGCAAACAATGATGATGCAGTTCGTGCCGCAAAAGCATTGATTGGGAAGTTGTAATAACAATTAAGGTATCTTCACCCAAAAGGAGCAAATGATTACAAATATCGATCAGCTAGATTTTACCAAGCAATACACTTATGCCGATTACCTTACTTGGCGTTTTGATGAACGGGTAGAATTGATTAGAGGGTGGATTAGTAGGATGAGTCCTGCACCATTGAGAATTCATCAAGGGATTGCTGCAGCCCTTACGGTTCAGGTGGGGGTTTATCTACTCAATAAAAAATGTAAGTTGTATCCTGCTCCCTTTGATGTACGTCTTACCAATAAAAGAAAGAGTGTTCCCAATAAATCTATTGCATCAGTAGTTCAGCCAGACTTATCAATCATTTGTGATATAGAAAAGCTAGATGAAAGAGGTTGCATCGGCGCACCCGATTGGGTCATAGAAATACTAAGCCCGGGCAATACAAGAAAAGAAATGAAAGAGAAGTTCTCCCTATATGAAGAAAATGGTGTGAGAGAATATTGGATTGTAGATCCTGTTCATCTGATGGTTCAGGTATTTGATTTGAAGGAGGATAAGTTTGCTTGGAGAAGCAATTATGTAAAAGAAGACTTGATTCCTGTTGGCATATTTGAAGATTTCTTTATTGATTCAGATGCTGTATTTAACTAAGCCAAATGGATTTTGAATATGAACTTTAATTGGCTTTTTGGTAATATTAGGTTGGGTAAAAGAGAGTTGCCAATTATAACCTTTGTGTGGTTCTTGTTATCAGCCCTCACAGTACTTTCAGAAGTAATGCGGGGTGCCACTTCCATCAATAACTATCTGGTTTATAAAGGAGTGTTTGAGCATCTGATAGCATGTAAGAACTTATACCTAGCTTATCCAAATGAGTATTTCGATTTAAACCATTACGGGCCAGTATTTGGGTTACTGATTGCTCCTTTCGCAATGATGCCTTTGTTCGTTGGATGTTTCTTTTGGGGAATGCTCAACGCCTCTTTCCTTTACTATGCAATAAGTAGATTAAACCTCAGTAGAAGCAATACACTTGTTGTGCTTTTAATCTGTTTGATTGAATTACAAACTTCGCTACATAATGTACAATACAACCCGTTTATTGCAGCATTAATCATATTGGCTTTTGTCTATGTTCGGGAAGAAAAAGAGTGGCTTGCTGCCCTGTTTATTGCCTTTGGATTCCTCACCAAATTATACCCAATAGTTGGGGTTCTCTTCTTTTTCTTTTCCGATCATAAGGTCAGGTTTGTTTTGTGGGGAATGTTTTGGTTAGTAATTTTTTTGATACTACCTGTTGTACTTACCTCTCCTCAATTTTTATATCAAACCTATTTCGATTGGAGTCATTCTTTAATCGATAAAACAGTAGAAACCAAACTTTCCTCCATGCACGGAGGCATGGGAGATATTTCTGTGATGGGGCTAATAAAACGTGCCTTTAAGCTATGGGATATGCCCTCATTGTGGGTTGTATTACCAGCATTTTTGTTCATTATCACTCCATTGCGTAGGGTTAGCCTTTTTAAGAATAATACCTATCAGTTATTGTATCTGGCTTGTTTGCTGATATCAACTGTGATTTTTAGTTCTTCTGCCGAATCTCCTACTTATATCATCGCTGTGACAGGTGTTGCAGTGTGGTGGATAACACAGGAAAAGCCTTATTCAGCATCGAACAAGGTTGCATTGATATTTGCAATCGTCCTCACAAGTCTGTCTGCTACTGACCTTTTTCCCGGATATATCAAAGTTCATTATGTTGTAGCTTATGCCCTAAAAGCACTTCCTTGTTTTGTGATATGGAGTATTATTATCTTTCAGTTGAATACCATTCAAGTAAAAGGGAATTTAGTTACTGATTAGCTATAAATACTGTTTGTCTTTAATTGGGAACAGGTTGTCTACAAACTTGTGTAACTTATTTGCAGTGTTCTTTTCTTTCTGTTTGATTGGTAATTGTTTTAAATTGATATTCCTAAAAGCTGAGGCTGTTTCAGAGAGTGATTTTGCAAAGAAGAACTGTGATAAAAAGAAATCATTTATCAGAACATTCCATCCCGCTTTGTTTCCCCAATAGTGTGCTACACAGCTGGCAGCAGGATTTAGCCCGTATGTTTCATTCAAGGCTATAGAGAAAGAATATTGTTCAATCAATCTTTTTCTTTTAATACCAAGGCTACTTATTTCATCACATAATTGTAGTGCTAGCCTACATTCGGCTTTGTCTTTATTATTTGGGAAAGCCACAATGCCTGCATTCCACATCAGATCTTCTTGTTTCATCAGTAGACCTGCTAGTGTTTTTCCTTTTATTCGTTCCCACATCTTCCGCTCCGTTTTTCCATCTTTTTTAATTAGCATACCTTCTTTTTCATGCATTACAGCTTTTCCTTGAGCTAGAGCACTAGTTATTGAATCAATTTTATCGTAGACGAAAGTGTCTGTGTCTGCATATAGAATAGGCTCATTAGGATACTTGCTACAAATCATTTCTATAGCTTTTATTTTAGTCCTGAAAAAAACATCATCTTTTCCTTTCCAATCGCTTATTGTAGCTGAATCGAGCGCAATGATGTTGACTTTCTCCTTCAAATGGGCGTAATATTCTGGTGAATCTGTAACCACATTGATGCTACTGAGCTCATCAGAAAAGGCAAGAAAGGAACAGATAGAAAATGCTGCTTGAGAATGAATAGAGAGCGTTTTGCCAAAAGTTAAATAGACTAAATGCATAGATAGATGTTACGATGTAAGATGAGTAGGCTGTCTGCTCGAATGATTATTGATGAATATAACTCCTTATTTCATTGGAAGTAGTTGGATTCTGTTGATTGAACAATTTAGGAGTACTTATAAATCCGTTAATCAACTCATTGGTGATTGCATAAGCCAAAACATGATCGGGCGGGAATTGAATAGGGGTTTGCAAATCAATTAATTTCTTAGCGGCACTTTGGGTAAGGGCATAGGCGCTTGTGAAATAATGATAACCCGATTTCTTTAAGTAGGTGGAATGGTTCTTAGGAAACAGGTTCTTAATCATTGTATGAGACCACTTTATTCCACCTATCATCTTTTGGATATGATAGGTATATATCTTGATATATGATTTTACTGTTGTTTGTTCATGCTTTGCATAATCAAAATAGAGTAATTCCCAATTTGATGGTAGTTCTTTTGTCATTTGATCAAAGTGTTTAATGCCTTCCAAGTTAAAAATAACATCGTCTTCTAGTATCAAGACTCTTTTGAATCCATTCTTTACAATATCCTCATAAATTGCTTTGTGTCCCATACTACAAGCGACATAGCCCAAGTTCATTGCTTTTGAATACCTGTTCTGCATTTTGTCCAAATCGGACGAGTATACATTGGTTTGTTCCAATGTTTTTAAATCCAAATCTTTTTTATCAGCACCAAAAAAGAAGGCGTATTGGAGTCCATCCAAGTCTTTTTTTATCTTTTCTTGACGGTCTTTTGCCCTTTCGATGGTTAGGACATAGATAAAGTCGAAGTAATTATTGATGGAGTCGATTTGTTTTTTACTGTCAGTTAGCATGTTAATCTTTGTTGCAAAAGTATAGGAAACTGAAATTGGAAAGGATATCATAGTTGATGTTATGAGGTAGCCATTTAATGTCAATATGGTAAATCTTATTAATTCCTTCTATATTTACAACCTTGTTCGCAACTGGATAAATTCTATAATACAGTTAAACAAATACTTTACAAGGCAACGTTTCAATATAATCTAGCCTTTCAACTATAATAAGAAATAGATGAGCAAACGAGAAAAGAAATCACTTTACAGGAAACTGGTTCCAAAATTTATACGTAGGTCGATTTCAGATATTAGTAGAAAAAAACTCATTTTTGATTATTACAATGCGCTTCCTGAGTCCGAAGTTAACAGCGAAGAAGTTGAGGCCCTTACTTATTTAAAGAAACACAGATTATGCGTTTTTCCTTACTCGTTTCAAGATAAATACAAGCGCAAAGATGTTGAGGTGTTTAAAGATGAAAAGCTGAACCTGAAATATATTTTATTTGAAGGCAAGCGGTTGTATTTCAAGAGAAAGTCATCATTTAGGGGTATCAGAAGGAACTACACCAATCTTCTGTTGGAGCAAGATTTGAATTCTCCGCACAGGTATTTGACTGATGATTTTGATATTTCTGAGAATGACATCCTGGTAGATGTTGGCTCTGCTGAGGGCAACTTGCCATTGGCGGTGATAGAAAAGGTAAAAAAGGTTTATTTGTTTGAAACAGATGAAAACTGGTTAGAGCCTCTGAGAGCCACTTTCGCTCCTTGGAAAGACAAAGTAGAGATTATAAATAAGTTTGTCTCTGACAAAAATGATGAGAACCACACCACACTAGAAGAATTTTTTAAAGATAAAGAGCATTTTAATGTACTAAAAATTGATGCGGAAGGGGCTGAAAGTGATATACTGAAAGGCGGAGAGAAGATTTTATCTGAGCAGAAGTCCATGAAAGTATTAATATGTTGCTATCACAAACCAAATGATGAAAAGGAGTTTAATCTCTTTTTCAAGAAGCACAATTTTGCTACAGCCTGCTCAAACGGGTATATGATTTTTACTGATCCTAAAACTTTCTTCCCTCCCTATTTGAGAAGAGGTGTAATGAGGGCCCGAAAGTAGTTGTACTACCATTTATAACCCTCAATCTAGCTATTCATAAATACATGACCCAATATAATCGACAATAAACAGAAGCAATGATTAATGCTGACATTCAGATAATAAAAAGAACTGATGTAACTGATGCAAAGTTTTCTATACTCATTCCATCATGGAATAACCTTGATTATCTGAGACTTTGTATTGAAAGTATCCGAAAAAATTCTTTCTATAAACACCAGATTATCGTTCATATCAATGAAGGAAAAGATGGTTCAAGAGAGTGGATTGAGCAACAGTTGGATGTGGACTATACCGTCAGCAACAAAAATATTGGTGTCTGTTATGCGCTGAATGTGGGAAGGGGTTTGGTGGGTACAGACTACATACTTTATTTGAATGACGATATGTATGTATGTCCAAATTGGGATAAAGAATTATTGGATGAAATAAAGATTATAGGACACGATTATTTTTTCTTGTCATCAACTGCCATTGAACCAGTGCACTCCTCCAACTGTGCCATACTAAAGGATTATGGAAGTGATATTGGCAGTTTCAAAGAAGAATTGTTACTTAAAGAATTTGACTCCTTGCCTTTCAATGACTGGAGTGGTGCCACTTGGCCTCCCAATGTTGTGCATACAAAAGTGTGGGATTTGGTGGGTGGTTACAGTTCTGAGTTTTCTCCAGGCATGTATTCTGACCCCGATTTCTCAATGAAATTGTGGGTATTGGGTATCAGACTTTTCAAGGGCGTCAGTAAAAGCAGAGCCTATCACTTTGGTTCCAAATCGACACAAAGAATTGTAAAAAACAATGGCTATTATCAGTTTATAATGAAGTGGGGAATGACGTCTAGCGTACTCACAAAATATTATTTGAAGCGAGGGGATAGGTACAATGGCTTGCTGGAAGCACCTAATTTATCTTTATATATAAGAATCAAAAATAAGGTCAAACAAATGGGGGCTATCTTCCATAGAGTCAAAATATCATAATCATCTTTTGTACTCAATTTTCTATTTATGTTGTTAGTATCGGTAGTCATTATTGCAAAAAACGAAGAAAAAAACATTGCTTCTTGCATAAGGACTGCTAAGCAGGTTGCTACTGAGGTTATTGTTGCCGATTCTGGTAGCACTGATGCTACTGTTGAGATAGCCAGAATGGAAGGTGCCAAAGTGGTGAGTATAGCATGGAGTGGTTATGGCAATGCAAGGAATACTGCTGCCGAAATTGCGGAGAATGAATGGATATTGGCTGTAGATGCTGATGAAAAGGTGACAGCAGCACTTGTTTCAGAGATAAATAAGATAGAGAATCCTAATTCAAAAACTGTTTATGGGTTTATCAGGCAGAACTATTACTACAGAAAAAGAATAAGATTTGCAGGGAATTTCGGTAGAGATAAAGTATATCGCTTGTACAACAAGCGGGAAGTTTCTTGGGATAAAGCGCCAGTTCACGAGGTTTTGATTGGAGATAACTTAGAAAAAAAATTAATTAAAGGGTATCTTGAACATTATACGGTAAATGAATGGAGCGAAAGCGAAACCAAGATTGTTAATTATGCCAGGCTAAATGCCAAAAAGTATTTTGAAAGCAGTAAAAAAGCAACATTCATAAAGCGATTTCTTTCTCCGATTGTGGGGTTTCTTGTTCCCTACCTTTTTCACTTGGGCTTTCTAGACGGCAAAGCAGGTTTTTTAGTTTGTTATTCCAATGCCAAATGTACTTGGCTCAAGTATAAATACCTGCATGAGATGGGTAAATAAATCGTACTGCGTACCCCAATGAACGTACTGCGTACCTCAATGAATGCACTGCGTACCCCAATGAACTTACTGCGTACCCCAATGAACTTACTGCGTACCCCAATGAACGTACTTCGTACCCCAATGAACGTACTGCGTACCTCAATGAACGTACTGCGTACCTCAATGAACGTACTTTGTACCTCAATGAACGTACTGCGTACCCCAATGAATGCACTGCGTACCCCAATGAATGCACTTCGTACCCCAATGAACGTACTGCGTACCTCAATGAACGTACTTTGTACCTCAATGAACGTACTGCGTACCCCAATGAACGTACTTTGTACCTCAATGAATGCACAGCGCACGTCAAAGTTATTTTTACGGCATTATACCTCCTACCACGCCCAATCCGGCGCACATAAATATAGATGGCAATGGCGCTATTACTATAAGCACAACGAAAGTTGTTGGCGCAGATGACTATTGTACAGTAATATTTATTGGAGAAGTGACGAGGGTAGTAGTTAATGGCAAATATATTTCGTTTCCAGATGGGGGAGTTACTATCGTGATTCCAAGAGCAGGTCTTCACGAAACATTTACTGGTCTTACACCCGGCAGTAAAGTGAGTGTGCTAACTTTGGCTCAGAATGCAGCTGGCATGAGTGCTTTCAGTGCCATCGTTAGTAAGTTTGTGAGCTAATAGTTTACATGATTAATTCTAAATGCTTTCATGAAATTGGATAAATAAGAAAAGGGTTACAAGATTTTTAAATCTTGTAACCCTTTTTAAATAAAGAGGCATCCCAATTTTGCTAAACAGCAATATGGTCGGTTGCACTTTCTGCTACTTTTACTCTGCTTCTGGCAACCAAGGCTTTTGCATCATGAACCATGCTTTCGCATTGGTCGTTAATAACATCCACCATGTCTTCAAACTTTTCTTTCAAATCGTCGGCATAGTCATCGGCCTTGTTGGCAATCTGCCTTCTGGTTCTACTGCCTTTTTCGGGGGCAAACAAAATTCCCATCAATGCACCTGCGGCTACACCTGCCAAAACTCCTAAAAACACTTCTCCTTTTTTCATAACCCTCTTTTTTGTTTATAAACCTGATGTAATCTTACATCTGCAGCAAATAACATTGTGCTATTGGCAACGGTGTAAAGGTGGAAGTGGGTGAGAGTAAATTTGTTATACAATCATCGTCAAATGTTGTAAGATTCAC
>CANGFK010000015.1 GCA_947452925.1 Chitinophagaceae bacterium
GACAATGGTTGTAGTCTCAATTATCAACTATCCATTATCAATTATTTTATCTCTTCCCTTCAAAGAAGCCTTCTTTTTTGAGTATTCCCGTCAGGATGTTCTTTCTGATAGTCCATAGCGGCGCATTGTTTTCGCCCTCCACATTGAGAACAAAGAAATAAGGATGTCTGTTTTCTTCTATCCAACCCACAATCCAACCAATACTTCTACCATTTTCTTTGTAGCCAAGGCCGGTTTTATAGTATAACTTATAGTTGGCATTATCCTCTTGCAGCATCACTTTTTTCACAATCTCTTGCGTACGCTTTTGAAATCCTAGCTGGCTAAAATAAAGCTTCTTAATCAATCCCAATTGTTCGTCGGGGGTAATTTTCAAACTGTTGTTCAGCCAAAAAGAGTCTATAGCACCACCCATTTTCTTATTGCCATATCTGAGGCTATCCAACCATCGTTGCATAGTATCTTTCCCAATCCTTCTAGCCACCTCCTGGTAGTAAGGTACGCAGGATACCTTGAATGCTTCTGCCATTGTAAGGTCTTTATTCCACTCCTTGATAGTATCTCCATTGTCGTGTTTGCGCACAATGCCGTCCCACTTTATTACCATCTTTTCATTTACAATTCTACCCGTCTCTATTCCTATCAACGAGTTTACAATCTTAAAAGTAGAGGCTGGCAGATAGGCACTATCCTTATAGCGGCTCAGATTATAAACAGTAAACTGCCCGGTCCCATTGTCATATAGTGCAAAGCAACCATCTACTTTAGTACTATCAAAAAAGCTTTTCCAACTATCTTCTTTGGTCACATTGTTGGGCGAACATCCTTCTAAAAACGATACAAACAATAAAACAATTGCCGCAAATAACCCATTACTCCATTTCATTCTTCACAATTTTAATAGCTGCAAAACTAAGGGTTAAGAAGGCTTACCGTTGACCGATAAACCGTTAACCGAGATTGCATTTCAATTTTCACTCCCATTTTCTCGCTTATGTCAACTGTATATCGGTAAACGGTATATCTGTCAACTATTAACGGTCAACTGCCTTACGATTTCTCCCCCTCAAAATAATCCATCTTGTGTTTAAACAACACATTGAATGTGGTGAGTGATCCATAAATGCGGGTAATATATTGCTGCATATTCACCTTGTCTTCTTCGGTCAGTTTTTCGTGACTATTGATGCGCTGTTCCAACACACGCAGCCTGTCTCGAAGCATCACTATCTTATGAAAGAATACATCTATAGGCACTTCTTTTTCCTTTAATGTGTCAGAACCAGGTTTCATCACCAACGTGCCGCCAGTCCACTTGTCTCCTAGAGGCACCACTTCGTTTACATCGCTCCACACACGCAAAATCTTCATAAGTGCATCTTCAGCTTCACTAAAACTCTCCGCATATTCAGGTTCAATACGCTCCGTTACTTCCAGAGAAAAGTCCTTATTCACCATTTTAAGTCCCTTTTCCATAAAACAAATTTCATACACTCTCTTGTGTAAACGTACGACAACACCAGCTCCAAAAGAAGGATGCACCACGCGGGAGCCAACACCCAATAATTCCATAAGTAATTTTATTTGAAGTATAATTTGTATAAAGAGGATGCCTTATTCAAAACATAAGTTATGAGTGACCAATAACTTAAATCCTCCGTTTATATAGTTCTTATCAATGAGCCATTCTCTTTACGAAGCTCCACTTTTCCTTTCACCGTTTTCACCATAATGTCCGCTCCACTAAACTTGGCGCCTGTTGCATCGCCATTTCCAACCGTTCGTATCAAAGACCCATTGTCTTTTCTAAGCTCCACTTTTCCTTTCACCGTTGTAATTACCACCAATGAACCGTCATTGTTTAAATCTGCATCAATCGCATCCCCATTACCGATTGTTCTTATCAAAGACCCATTGTCTTTGCGCAATTCAGCTTTACCATTATTCAATTTTACAATATTCATCTGACCTATTTATCATTTATTAAAAGCAGTAGTAGTATTAAAAAGCGTTAAGAAAATTAATTACTCAACGCTATGTAAGCGCAATATTATATCCAAATAAGACACGTTTCTACAAGATTTGTTTTTCTGTTCAGAAAGAAATCCGCTGAATAAATTACTCCACTCCTGAATTAGTAAAGAACGCTTTTAGTTCAAGTGCATCACCAGCTTTCATTTTACCTGCGAGCACAAGCCTTAGTTGCCTTCTGCGCAAAGCACCATCATACAATTTCTTTTCTTCTTCCGTTTCAGGAATCAGCTCGGGCGAAGCAATAGGGCGGTGATTGTCATTGGCATCCAAAGCCACAAAAGTAAAATAGGCTTCATTGCTTTTGTAGGTATGTTTACTCAGAGGATCTTCGCCCCAAGCACGAACGTGAATTTCCATAGAGGTATTAAAACTTCTGGATACTTTGGCCTCTATGTGTACAATATTGCCTAGTTTGATAGGGGTTTTAAAACTCAGGTTATCCACCGAAGCCGTCATACAAGGCAAGTTGGAATGCTTCATGGCACTCATTGCGGCAGCAATATCCATCCAGTACATCAGTCGACCACCAATCAAATTCCCAAAATGGTTAGTGTCATTGGGCATCACCATTTCATTCATGACGATAAAACTTTCACTTGCTTTCTTTGCTTCCATTGTATAGCTTTTATTATTAAAGTTTAAGTGTGAAGATAAAGCGTTTTGTAATAAAAAAGAGCAGCCAATCCCTAAAGTTCAGCTGCTCTTTTTGTGTATGCTACAAAAAAGTAAGGGTTATACTATCTCCCAAACTTCCTTTCCTCTCAATAGTTTATCCAAGTTACCTTTTCCTTTGGTGGCAATTGCTTCATCTATCTGCATCGCCATAGCATCTTCGTAACAAGTTCTGTCTACTTGATAAAACACGCCAAACGGACGAGGGAAATGCCCTTCCACACGTGGGTCGTCAAACATCCTCACCAATATCTGTGCTTTATAAAAGTCTTTTTCATCATGAATCCAGAGGTCGCTTGTGTCAGCACCTTCTTCAAGATCAACCACCACAGGCTTCAATCCATCCAACTTAATGCCTTTGTTTTTAGTAGGCCCATACACCAACGGCTGACCTTGTTCCAAAAATAAAACCTCATTTAGCTTAGTTCCTTTTTCAGTAAATATTTCGAAAGCACCATCATTAAAGATGTTACAGTTCTGATAGATTTCTAAAAAAGAAGAGCCTTTGTGTTGGTGGCTACGGGTAAGCATTGTTTGCAAATGCTTAGGGTCTCTATCCATACTGCGCGCAATAAAAGTAGCATCGGCGCCCATTGCCAACGCAAGGGGATTAAATGGATGGTCGATACTTCCCATTGGGGTACTTTTCGTCAGCTTATTTTCTTCGGAAGTTGGCGAGTATTGTCCTTTGGTTAAGCCATAAATTTGGTTATTAAACAACAATATATTTACGTCGAAGTTTCTGCGCAACAAGTGGATGGTATGGTTACCACCAATGCTCAAACCATCGCCATCGCCAGTAACAATCCAAACGCTCAATTCGGGACGTGCAGCTTTCAAACCACTTGCCACCGCCGTTGCACGCCCATGAATGGAGTGCATACCAAACGTATTCATATAATAAGGAAAGCGGCTGCTGCAACCAATACCGCTGATGATAACAATGTTTTCTTTGGGAACGCCAATGTTGGGCATCACCTTCTGAACCTGTGCCAAAATGGAATAATCACCACAACCAGGGCACCAACGAACTTCTTGATCTGTTGCAAAATCTTTAGCGGTAAGAAGGGGTGCGGCTACTGTTTCTGTCATAATATGCAATATAAAACTGTCTAAAAAAGTATAAACAGGGGCGCAAAGATAATATACCCCACTATATAATACACTGTTTTCTGTAGCAAGTTCGGAGAGGGGGGGGATTAATTCTTAAAGTCGAAATGGATTGACAGTAACTATTTGTTTCCAAATTTCTTCCTTCCTATTTCATATTTTGCTTAGGGCGTGCCCCGCAGCACGGGTCGGGCTTTCCATTCCAATCTTTTTGCCAAGCAGCAAAAAGGATTTTCATTGCAATCCCTCTCGCAGTGTGCGAGTACCCAAACTACTTATTGAAGGCGCTTTGTCAACTTCTACCAATAAGCATAAAAATCTTTAGTATAATATTTTTTAACCCATCCCAATGAGTCTGGATATACCCAATTCATTTTGTCAAAGTGGTCTGGAGTAACCATTATCGCATTGTATTCAGGTTTTAATGTATCTACCAAAACTGGAAAGCATTTATTGTTAAAATAATTAAGCGCATCAGAGTATGTTATGCCATCAATGCCCCTATAGCCATGATAAAGTTTATTTTTGAAGTAGAAATCATAGTTGGCATAACAGTTTGCTGATTTATGCTGAACCTCAATTAAAGTTATCTTACCTGTGACAATTGTATAGTTAGCCTTCAAGTGGCTCACAAACTCTCTTTTTCTGATAATCACAATCACAATAAATATCACTATTGAGGTTATTACAATTGATCGAAAGATTATTTTGTTTCTTTTTGTCATAAACTCATTTTGCGGTAGTTTATTTTAATACTCTTATTCCTCACAACAGCTATTTAATTTTTATCTCCTCCTACAAATATAATAGTATCCCTTTCACTACACCCATCCCGACAAAAAACCTTTACAGGTTTTTGAACCCTGTGAAGGTGAGTAGTCAAAAAACGCACCTCGTAGCCTTTCCGAACCCATGTATCGTCTTTGCGAGGCACGAAGCAATCTTTTCCAAACTCAACATCAAGCTTTTTATGCACAAAAGGCTGTTTCGTGCCTCGCAGACAATTACTGATTTCAGCATATCTTATCAAAGGTTTTGTCAGTAGTAACTATTAAATAGACGCTGCGATTACCTAAATAGACGTTGCGATTGACAAATAGACGCTGCGATTGCCCAAATAGACGTTGCGATTGCCCAAATAGACGTTGCGATTGTCCAAATAGACGTTGCGATTGTCCAAATAGACGTTGCGATTACCTAAATAGACGCTGCGATTACCTAAATAGACGCTGCGATTGACAAATAGACGCTGCGATTGCCCAAATGGACGTTGCGATTACCTAAATAGACGTTGCGATTGCCCAAATAGATGCTACGATTGACTAAATAGACTTTGCGATTGCCCATATAGACGCTGCGTTTAACAAATAGACGTTGCGATTGCCCAAATAGATGCTACGATTGCCCAAATAGATGCTACGATTGACAAATAGACGCTACGATTGACAAATAGACGCTGCGATAGCTTGGTAATAGCCCGCTAAATCCGTGAATTATAAACTTCTAGCAGCGTATCTACCGCTTTTTTGCCTTCGATGCCCAAGTCGATGGTGAAGTTGTTTACATAGAGGTCTATATGCTTGCGCATCACGTCTTCACTCATTTCTTGGGCATGGATGCGGATATAATCTGTTAGTTCGGGGTAATTAGAGAAGGCAAACTCCAAACTTTTGCGTATCAATCTATCCACTTTAGCAGCGGTTTCCTTTCCAATTCTATTGTGAGCAATAATACCACCCAACGGAATAGGTACTTGCAGTTGCTGCTCCCAATAATTACCTAAGTCCATCAATTTCACTAATCCCTTATCCTGATAGGTAAACCTGTTTTCGTGAATGATGACGCCGGCATCTACTTTTCCGCTTAAAACAGCGTCTTCAATTTCATTAAAAACAAGGAAGATTTTGTTTTTGGCATGTGGGAAAGCCATCGAAAACAACAGATGTGCTGTAGTATTGATGCCAGGCACCGCGATGGTATACTTATTTACGGTTTCCTGTAACAAAGCAGGGTCAACATCTTTTTTACTGATTAATAAAGGTCCAACGCCCTTACCCAACGCCCCGCCACTATTCAATAATTGATACTGAGAAATTACCAAGGGAAGCACCCCATAACTAATTTTAGATATATCTAGCTTACCTGCCCTAGCCCATTCGTTTAGGGTTTGTACATCTTCTAAGTGTACATCAAATTCCAATCCTTCGGTATCAATTTTATTGTTTACAAGGGCATCAAAAATAAAAGTATCGTTAGGGCAGGGGGAAAAGCCAAGAGAGAGTTTCATAATAATGAATTGTGATTAAATGATTTGAATGATGGTATGATTTACTGAGGTAAAACGTAAAACTTACAACGTATTACCAGCACTTATTACTTACAACTTAATACCTAAAACTGTTTCAATTAGTACTTTGTTTGCATTCTCCACTGCTTGTTTAATCAGCCATTTAGATTTATCCCTTTCGCCTATGTAGTTGCTCAGTCCGCGTATCTGCAAGTAAGGAATGTTTAAATCGTTGCCTACATAATGCAAAGCGGCACCTTCCATACTTTCTATTGTGGGATTGTAGAGAGCCTTTAACTGCGCAATCCTTTCAGTTCGGGTAGTAATTTCATTCACCGTAAGCGCAGTAACTGCTGGCAATTGTAGATTATTGTAATTTGAAAGATGTTGGTTCACTAACCTGCCATTGGAAAAAGGGGCTTCATCGGGAGCAATGAATTTAGTATGGAATAAATCTTTCCATTCACCATTTTCCTCCACGCCGGTATCACCCAAAACTTCTTCTTTTACTAAAACAACTTTTCCTAATTCAATAGAAGTATCAAAACAACCTGCAATACCAACTTGAATAATTAAATCGGGCTTGTTGGTTAAAGCAAGTTTGGTTAATGAAACCGCTGCGGCCAACATGCCTACGCCCGTTATATGAAAGGCAATGCTTGAGGAATCTTTTATATGCACTTTGGCAAGTTCAACCTCCATCTCGGTAGCGGAAACGACGATAATATTCATAAAAGCAAAGTTGCGGGAAAAAGAAATGCCGTTAGAAAGTTCCAACGGCATTTCTTTAACTCATAACTTATAATTCATAACTACTTACAGGAATTTCAACACTTCAGCACCCATCGCATCAGTGCCAAGAATCTTGTCAGCGGGCGTTTTTGCATCTGCAATATCACGTGTACGGAAACCTTCTTTCAATACCTTATCAACGGCAGAGATAACTAGTTCAGACTCTTCTTTCATGCCAAAAGAAATATCCAATAACAAAGCAGCCGATAAAATAGAAGCCAACGGATTAGCTACTCCCTTGCCAGTAATGTCGTGCGCAGAACCATGTATGGGTTCGTAAACACCCGTGCCATCACCAATAGAAGCAGACGCCAACATACCCATTGAACCTGCAATCTGAGAAGCTTCGTCAGTTAAAATATCACCAAACAAGTTGGCAGTAACCACCACATCAAAACGAGCCGGGTTCTTAATCAGCATCATGGCCAACGCATCCACAAACTGATATTCTACTTCTACATCAGGATATTCAGGCGCAATCTTTTGGATAACCTCTCTCCACAAACGGCTTGTTTCCAAAACGTTCGCCTTATCTACAGAGCACAATTTCTTTCTACGGGTTCTTGCAGCTTCAAACGCCTTTCGACCAATGCGTTCTACTTCGAAGCGGCTATATTCAGCCACATCATATGCCGTATCGCCATTGTTCTTACGACCTTTTTCACCGAAGTAAATGTCGCCAGTCAATTCACGGAAGAAAAGGATATCTGCACCCTTTAATATTTCTGGTTTAATACTAGAAGCATCCAACAACTCATCAAATAATTTGATAGGGCGAAGGTTGGCATACAAACCAAGTTCCTTACGCATCTTCAATAAACCTTGCTCGGGACGAACCTTTGCACTTGGATCGTTATCATACTTCGGGTGACCAACAGCACCAAACAATACAGCATCGGAAGCTTTCATCTTAGCCAAAGTTTCATCTGGCAAAGGATTTCCTGTAGCCTCAATAGCAACATGACCAATCAATGCTTCATCATAAGTAAACTCATGACCAAACTTAGCAGCTATCTTATCTAATACTAATTTACCTACAGCGGTAACTTCTTGTCCTATTCCATCTCCTGGAACGATAAGGATGTTTTTTTTCATTTTTTTACTTTAGGGAAAGAGGGGATAGGCAAGGAGGCAAAGAGTCAAGATAAGGCAAAGAGGACTTAGGAGATAGGCAAGGAGTAGAAAGGAAAAGAGTTTTATTTATTACTCAGATTTCTTCCTTTTTACATATTGCCTACTCTCTTCCTCCTTGCCTATCCCCCCTTTCCCTCTTCCTTTCCTTCTTTCAATTTGTGAATTATTGTGTATAAAATTTTATCAATCTCGGTGCATAAACCAATGGTCTCCAAGTAAGGATTCTCAATGATGTATTTCAATTGAAAAGAAATCTCTACCTGTGTTTGAAGTTCATATAGAGAACCTACAGAAATATGAAGGAATCTAATATAATCTCCGGTAGAATGCCTTCCATAACCTTCAGCTATGTTGCTAGGTATAGAAACAGCACTTCTTCTCATTTGACTTGATAATCCAAACAGTTCCTCTCTAGGAAATATCTGTGTTACCAAGTATATTCTCTTTACTAATTCTATGGATTTCTGCCACACGATTAAATCTCGATAACTCTTTATCAGTGACATACTCTCTAATATTTATTGTAAAACCAACCCCTTTCTTCACCTCTTTGCCTATCCCCTCTTATCCTCCTTCCCTCTCTAAATCGTATTCAACATTTTCTCCGTTGCTTTTATTGCTGCCACTGTTTGATCGCTATCGAGCCCCCTTGTTTTAAACTCTTTGCCATTATGCAACCAAGTAATGATGGTTTCGCACAATGCATCAGACTTGCCGCCTGGAGGTATGCGAACTGTGTAATCTGTTAATAAAGGCAACTCTATTTTCTTCTGCTTATAAATCTTCTTCAGAGCGTTTACAAACGCATCATATTGACCATCGCCTTGTGCATGTTCTTCAATTTTCTCTCCGTCGATAATTATCTCTAGTGTAACAGAAGGATTTAAATTCTTGGAGTGAGTCAAAACATAATTGGTAATCTGAACCTTTGCCTCAATTGAATTGCTGTCCAGCACATCAGAGATGATGTAAGGTAAATCTGCTTGGGTAACCATTTCTTTTCTGTCGCCCAATTCAATAATCCGTTGGGTAACTTTCTTTAGGTCAGCATCACTCAGCTTGATACCCAACTGTTGCAGGTTGTTTTCTATATTGGCCTTACCACTAGTTTTACCTAGCGCATATTTCCGTTGACGACCGAAACGTTCGGGCATCAAATCATTGTAATACAAATTATTTTTCTTGTCGCCATCGGCATGAATACCAGCAGTCTGGGTAAATACATTCTCCCCAACAACAGGCTTATTTGCAGAGATTCTAAAGCCAGAGAAGGTCTCTACCAGTTTACTAACGGTGTATAAAGACTTTTCTACCACGCTTGTTTTTACTTCGGGTAAATAATCGTTCATCACTGCAACAGCACTTGCCAATGGCGCATTACCGGCACGTTCACCCATTCCATTAATGGTAAGGTGTAAACCTTTTGCACCTGCTTTTACGGCTTCCAATACATTGGCGGTACTTAAATCGTAGTCGTTATGAGCGTGGAAGTCGAAATGTAATTGTGGGTAACGGGCAACCAGTTCAGAGATATAAGTAAAAGTTTCAGAGGGAATTAAAATGCCCAAAGTATCTGGCAATAGCACACGTTTGATGGGTTGCGTTGCTAAGAAATCTATGTACTGGAGCACATATTCTTTAGAATTACGCATACCATTACTCCAGTCTTCGAGGTAGATATTACAAGAAATTCCTTTTTCATTAGCGAGGGCAATTACTTTAGCCACATCTGCAAAGTGTTCCTTGGGTTTCTTCTTAAGTTGATGTGTAAGATGGTTTAGCGAGCCTTTTGTAAGAAGGTTCATTACTTTAGCACCAGATTCAACCATCCAGTTGACGGAGGTTTCACCATCTACAAAAGTCAATACCTCAATTTTGTCTAGCAATCCATGTTCTGCAGCCCAGCCAGTAATCTTTTTTACCGCCTGAAACTCTCCTTCGGATACTCGGGCAGAGGCAATTTCAATTCGATCAACCTTCACTTCATTCAATAATAACTGTGCGATGGTCAATTTCTCTGATGCAGAAAAAGATACCCCACTCATCTGTTCACCATCCCTCAGGGTGGTGTCCATTATTTCTATGTGACGTTGTTTGTTCTTCAATTATGATTAAATTGATTGAAATGATTGAATGATTGAGAACGTTATACGTTGTAAGTAGTACGTTTTACGTAAAACGTACTACTTACAACGTATAACTCTTAAACCGCTTTCGCTTCCGCAAACGTAAGAATCTCTTCTTTCATGGCTTGTAGATAATCAATATCATCAAAGCCATTCAATAGGTTATGTTTTTTATAACCATTGATGTCGAAAGATTCAGACTCACCACTAGCAACGATGGTAATGGTTTGTGCTGGTAAATCAATTTCAATTTCAGCTTTTGGATCAGCCTCAATTGCAGTAAATATCTTCTCTAAAAATGCAGGGGTTACCTGAACAGGAAGAATACCGATATTGATAGCATTTCCTTTAAAGATGTCTGCAAAGAAACTAGACACTACCGCTCTGAATCCGTAGTCGTAGATAGCCCAAGCAGCATGCTCGCGGCTACTACCGCTACCGAAGTTTGTTCCACCAACTAGTATCTTTCCTGAATAGATTGGGTTATTCAAAACGAAATCTTGCTTAGGGGTATTGTCGTTGTTGTAACGCCAGTCTCTGAACAGGTTATCACCAAAACCTTCACGCTTAGTTGCTTTTAAGAAACGTGCAGGTATAATCTGGTCTGTATCTATGTTTTCTATGGGTAAAGAAACCGCCGTACTCTTTACCACTGTGAATTTATCGTAAGCCATTTTTGTTAATTGATAATGCCCCTCCGCCCCTAAAGGGGAACTTGGAACGATGATTAAATATTGTTTACTTTTTTTTAAATCCTATTTCCCATTTGCCTCCTTTCCTATCTCCTCCTTGTCTCATCTAACTCCTTTCAAAGTCATTTGAGCCATATAAGGATGATCGGGATTAACAATAAGTTCTTGTCTTTGGGGATTAACCACTACATCCATATCTTCCAAAGGAATTGCGCCTAAAAGAACTTCACTATCTCCAGGAAGTACCATTGCTCTGCAAGTTGTACCTCTATTTTTAAAGCGTACTTCAACTTGTCCAACAACATCGCAATCAATTATACGTCCATCCGCAGTTTGTGCTCGTCTCTTTTCGAAAAAAGGGAACTGCATATATTCTTGGATGTGTTCATTAATGCAAAGCATGATTGCTCCAGTATCAACGAGTGCCGTTACATTAAAACGTTTTACCTCTTCTTCTCCAATGTAGTGCCTTCGAGCGAGACCAAGGTCTTCGCCATTAATGAGTTCTATTTCTGCGTGTACAAGTCCCATAATAAAAGTATTAATTTGAATAAAGATACTTAATTTACAACTGTCACTTAATACTCTTTCCCTCCTTGGCTATACCCTTTATGCCTCCTTGCCGATTTCCTCTTTCCCTCAAGTCTTAGTTCATCAACTCTCTTGGGTCAGTAACAACACCTGTTACAGCAGCGGCGGCAGCCATTAATGGACTAGCCAATAAGGTGCGGCTTCCGGGGCCTTGTCTTCCTTCGAAGTTTCTGTTGCTGGTACTCACCGCATATTTGCCTGCTGGAATCTTATCATCATTCATTGCCAAACAAGCTGAACATCCTGGTTGACGAAGCGTGAAACCAGCTTCAGTTAGTATATCCAAAATACCTTCTTCCTTAATTTGTGCTTCTACAATGTGAGAACCTGGAACGATCCAAGCAGTAACATTATCTGCTTTCTTACGACCTTTTACGATAGATGCAAAAGCCCTGAAATCTTCGATACGGCCATTGGTACAGCTACCTATAAACACATAATCTACCTTTTTACCAATCATGGCTTCTTCTTCTTCAAAGCCCATGTAAGCCAATGATTTTGCATAAGTGGCAACACCACCTTTTAAATCAGTTGCTTTAGGAATATGTTTAGAGATACCCATTCCCATTCCTGGATTAGTTCCGTAGGTAATCATAGGTTCTATATCAGCTGCATCAAAAGTGTATTCTTTATCGAAGGTTGCGTTAGCTTCTGTTTTCAAAGTCTTCCAGTAAGCCAAAGACTTATCCCAAGCTTCACCTTTTGGCGCTAGTTCACGTCCTTTGATATAGTTAAAAGTAGTTTCGTCTGGCGCAATCATACCACCACGCGCACCCATTTCGATACTCATATTACATACGGTCATTCTTCCTTCCATGCTCATGTTCTCAAAAACATCACCTGCATATTCTACAAAATAACCTGTAGCACCGGCAGTAGTTAGTTGAGCAATGATGTATAAGGTAACATCTTTAGGCGTAACAGCTTTGTTCAGTTTACCATTCACATTAATGCGCATGCTTTGCGGTTTAGGCTGCATGATACATTGAGAAGATAAAACCATTTCTACCTCCGAAGTACCGATACCGAAGGCGATAGCGCCAAAAGCACCATGGGTAGAAGTATGAGAATCGCCACAAACGATGGTCATTCCTGGAAGGGTGATACCATTTTCTGGCCCTACCACGTGAACAATACCATTTTTAGGATTACCCAAGCCCCAATGCGAAATACCATACTTGGCACTGTTACTTTCTAATGCTTGCAACTGGTTTGCAGACAATGGGTCAGCTACAGGCAGGTGTTGGTTAATAGTGGGTGTGTTGTGATCGGCGGTAGCAAAAGTGTTCTTAGGGAACATCACTTTCAATCCCCTGCTTTCGAGACCTAGAAAAGCTACCGGACTTGTTACCTCGTGAATGAAGTGTCTGTCGATGAAAAATACATCTGGACCATCTTCTATCTTACGGATTACGTGGGCATCCCACACCTTATCAAACAATGTATTAGCCATAACGCTGTTGTTTTATTTATTAAAAATAGTTTGCAAATATCTAATAAAGTTGCCACAAAGACACTAAGTCTCAAAGAAACACAAAGAAGAAATAAGACTTAAACTTCTTTTTCTTTCTTATTTTATTTGTGTCACTTTCTGTCTTTGTGACTTTGTGGCCAATAGCAAATCGTATTAATCTGCTATCGTGACACAAAAGTAATAGGTTTGTATATGACAAAAACATACTTATTTTGTCAATTATCAATACTTAATAGGTATATATGGAATTAAGACACCTTAAATACTTCCTTACTCTGGCGGAAGAACTAAGCTTTATCAAGGCTTCTGAAAGGTTATTTATATCGCAACCGCCCCTTAGTAGGCAGATAAAAGAGTTGGAAGACGAGTTGGATGCACGCCTTTTTAACCGCAATAATAAAAGGGTGGAACTGACGGAAGCTGGTAAATACTTCGAAAAAGAAGTGCGTCAATTATTGCAGAATCTGGATAGGATTACTGTAAAAACACAAAAGATAAGTAAAAACATCAGTGGCGAATTTAGAATTGCCTACATCAGTTCTACCTTTTCGGGAGATATTGCAGAGTTGATAAAGTTTCTGTCGGATAAATATCCTTTTGTAAACTTCAGTTTGTATGAAGTTCCTACTGCACGACAGATTACCGATCTGGAGCAAGGCAAACTAGACTTGGGCATTATCCGGGCACCGTTAAAGTCGCCGATGATACAAACCAACCTTTGGTTCAGGGATAGTTTTTCGGTGGTATTTAATAAGAACCTGGTTAATCTGGAAACGGAAGAGGACATTGAGAAACTGAAAGAAGAAACGTTTGTTTTCTTCAATAAGGACTATGCCCCTCATTACTTTGATATGCTGTTAGAGATATGTGCCAACTATGGTTTTGTGCCTAAGGTAGTACACGAGTCGAACAACATCTCCTCTATCATTCAACTGGTAAAAAACGGCTTGGGATCTTCCATCGTTCCAACCAATATCTTAAAGAGTCATAACTATCCCGAGCTTGGTTTTATAGAATTAAAAAAGGGGAATTTATACACGGATGTTTTGATTGCTACACCTAAGGATGACAAGTCGGAGATTGCTAAAGAGGCTATTGGGTTTTTGTTAAAATAGCGTCGTATTATTAATTGACTATGAAGGGGTAACTTTAGATGGTCAGTTTGGAAGGATAAATCTACCTTAAATCCTTTTTAATACTCAATTCGTAAATCACAATAAAAGATTTTTACGTACGTTTGAGTAGAAATAAAATTGCTTTCCTTGGCTTTTATAAAAAAAGTAAATGACCCCTTACAAAATAATATCCCCCTTTATCCTTTTATTACTGTTTGTTGGCAGCCTAAAAGCCCAGTTGACAGCAAATTTTACTGTTGATAAATCTAGCGGATGTAGCCCTCTTTCAGTTTCATTTGTAAACAAAACAACAGGTGCCTCCGCAAGTGCGGTTTACACTTGGGACTTCGGTAATGGAAGTACGCCTATCACGACAACTAATATTGATGAAATAGAAAGAGCCATTTATAATAATCAACAGATATACAACATAACCCTTTCAGTAAATGATAATGGAAAAACATCTGTAAAGTCACTGAATGTAACAGTTATTACAAATCCCGTTGCTAATTTTACTGTTGACGTTAATACAGGATGTACCCCACTAAACGTAACCTTTACAAGCACATCTACTACTGATTCTGGAAAGATAAACAAATGTTTTTTTGACTTTGGTGACAACCATTCCGATAGCACAAGTGGCCAGACAATTACGCATACATATACCTCTTCGGGAAATTGGACAGTTCAACTTTTAGTGGGAGCAACAACGGGATGTAGGAGCAATAATTTTGAAAGACAAAATTTGATAAATGCATTAACAACTCCAGTTGCTACCTACGCCAAGAGCAAACCATATTTATGTAAACTAGGGGAAAGTGTTGTATTTAATAATAATTCTACCGACTTACAAAATTCAACTTATAAATGGAATTTTGGAGACGGATCCGCTTCAACAGACTCTACCCCGGCACATACTTACAACTCTCAGGGTATTTTTAATGATACATTGATAGTAAAAAATGACAATGGTTGTTCTGATACGGCTACTTCTACAATGTATAGTGCCACATTCAATACAAAATATTTTGCAACAGGTCTTTGTGCAAAACAGAATATTATTTTCAATAACATCAGTGAGCCAAAGCCAGATTCATCACTTTGGTATTTTAGTAATAAGCTAGTTCCAGTTGATAGTATCAGTGCTTTTAATTCATTTGATACAGCCGGTACTTATTCTGTACAGCTGATTAATAATTTTGGCACCTGCCATGACACATTGAATAGTTCTGTGGTAGTTACTCCTGCCATTTCTCTTCCAGGTTTTTCTGTCAATACCTATCCATTATGTGGAATACAAAGTAAAGTACAAGTAATTGATACGACTTCTGGAGGTGCTACCTGGCTCTGGAAAATTAAAGGGGTAGATTCTCTGACAACAGATACGGCTCAATTTACATTGACAGATAACAAAACCTATACTATTGCTCTCTCAACGACAAAGGTGTCTGGATGTGTTGCATCGACCAGTAAAACAATTACACTCACCAAAACACCTGTAACTATTATAACCAGTACTGGAGATAGCCTCAATAAAGCATCTGGCTGTCAGGGACTGGTTGTTACTTTTTCAGCAACGCCTCCCAATGGAATCAAAAGTTATTCGTGGAATTTTGGTGATACTGGCTCGTCACCTGATTCAGCAGCAATCCATCAGTACAACACAAAAGGAACTTATCATGTGCAGCTTACATATACAACCACCGATGGTTGTGTTGAAACCATTGGCACTGAAATAAAAGTCTTCTCAAAGCCTGTAGTCACATTTTACACGCCCTCTACTGTTAATTGTGGCAGCAAAGCCTATTTCTACAATACCACCAAAACGCCAACTACAAAATGGTTCTGGTACTTTAGTGATACATCCCTGATAAATAATCTTGAGAATCCTTGGCATGCATTCAAGGATACAGGAACGTTTACGGTAAAGCTAATTGCGTACAATGGTTCTTGTTATGACTCGGCTGTATATAAAAATTACATACGCATACTGGCACCACTGCTTCATATTGACACAGTTGAATATACTTGTAATGGAAACAGGGATACCGCCAACTTCCTGGTGAGAGATGCGTACGTGCAAGGAAAGCTAAAACTAACTTTTGGTGATGGTGATTCTACCCTATTTGACCCGAAAAGGGGAATTGACAGAATAGTACATCGCTACTTGGGCGGTACAGGTACTTACCGCTCGGTACTAACTGGCACTAACAAAGATGCTGGCTGCACAGTACGAGATACAGGTTGGGTTCATATTCTTACTCCTCAACATCCTAAACTCAGTGCAAACAAATCAGCTGTTTGTGAGAATGATACTATTCGTGTAACCATCGACACCAGTACACTTCAACCCAATCCAGGCGTAAGTGACAGTGCTTATTACAATGTTTCACAATGGCAATATGGTGGTGCTAAAAATGTATTTAACTATTCATTTGCTTCTTTTACTAACCCTGGCGATTGGTATTACAACTATTTAGGAACACTTACTGGATTGAAACCCGGAGAAACCCAGTTGAGAGCCATTTTACAATCTGGATATTACGGTTGTTATGATACTACAAATTTTATTTCAGTAAAAGTTAAAGGGCCAATTGTTGATTATAAAATCACTAATCCTGATACTTGTTTCAAAAAACCAGTTTCTTTTGTAGATAACTCCAAAGGAACGTTTGGCGTGCCGCTTTCTAAATGGGAGTGGAATTTTGGTGACAAAACCTACGACACACTCACACTCACTGCTAATGGAAATATAAAGCATTACTACAATGCTCCTGGTTTCTATGGAACCTTCTTAAAAGTAACAGATAAGGAAGGTTGTTATGGGTCTAATTACCTGCCAGATACTGCCATGCCTAGTGGTCCAAAAGCTAGTTTCAAGTGGAATCCTGCTTACATAGTAGCAGGAAACGCTGCAGATTTTATCAATACCACCAATACGTTTGAAACTAAAACGGTAAACTATAAATGGTATTTCAGTAATAGTGGGTTTAAGGCAACGACAACTGATGTAAAAAATGTTTTCTATCCCTCTTCATCAACGGATACGGTGACACTTATCGCCACCGCGCCAGGTTGTGCGGACACAATCGTAAACCTAGTCCCCATCAAAAAGGTATTTGCCTTATTTGATTATAACATAACCTATCTCAACAATGGCTGTGCCCCTGTATCTGTCAATTTTACCAGTAACTCTATCAACGCGGAAAAAGTAAAGTGGGACTTTGGTGATGGAAAGGAAACTGGTGTTGGCTTTGATTCCATTGTACAAAAAAGATATACTAGTCCTGGTGTCTACATCGTAAAACTATTTGCTTACAAGAACAATAAGCTAGTGGATAGCTCCATACAAAACCTTGTTGTGAAGGGAGCCTATGCTTCTGTTTTTACCAATATCACTTCTGCATGTGTGCCTGCTGTTGTTAAGCTTTCCTCCATCCAAACTAATGCAGTGAGCTTTCAATGGGATTATGGCGATGGGCGTGTGGATACCGCTTCTTCGCATAGATACACCCAGCCAGGAAATTTTTCGCCAAGGGTAATATTAACCGATGCAAATGGATGTCCAAGTTCATTTACATCTACCAATACGATTTTGATAGATTCTTTACATGCATCATTCAAAACCGATTTGAATCCTATCTGTGACTCAGCTACTGTACAATTCATACCAACAATATGGAGTTACTCTCATGATAAACTAGGCTATACACTCAATTCTCATTGGTCTTTTGGCACTGGGAACGCTAAAGACACGTCCAATCTGTCATCGCCCCAATTCTATTACAACCAACTTGGGTCTTATCCCATCAAAGAGAAAGTGACATCTGTTGCAGGCTGTAAGTATTCTTTTGATAGTACCATTTCGGTGGTTCGTTCAGTAAAGGGGAGCATCAATGCACCAGCTAAATTGTGCGACAGCGTGCCTGTTTCATTTGCTGGAAGTATCAACACATCAGATTCTGTTCAGTGGAAATGGTATTTTGATAATGGTGCAACATCATCACTTCAAAACCCCGATTCTGTCTATTACACTTCTCCACCAGATGTTGTCTCCACCAAAAAAGCAATTCTTGTTACTACTTTCAATGGTTGTCATGATACCACCACTGCTTCTGTTGTGGTGAATCCAACACCTTTGGTCAATCTTCAACCGAAGACTCAACATATTTGTGAGGATCAGGCAATCACATTTAGTGCAAATGATGGTATAAAATATCAATGGTCACCTATCGGCATAACCACAACCAGTTCTTCCATCACCCAAAAACCTACTGCCACCACTACCTATGGAGTTAAAGTGACCAATAAATATGGCTGTTGGAAGAGCGATTCCAGCAGCATCAATGTTACCCAACATTTATCGCTCATTTATCCGAAAGACACTTTTGTTTGTTTGGGCAAAACTTTGCAATTGCCTGTTTCTGGAACAGATAATTTTGTTTGGACGCCCGATGTTACCCTCTCCAATGCTGTTTCCAATCCGTTCAGTCCAACGGCTGCCCCAGTAACTAATCCTACGGTTTATGATTTTGTTGCGAGTGACAAATATGGTTGTTTCAGCAAGCCAGGTTCTATTTCGGTTTCCATTCAGCAGTATCCAACCATCAGCGCAGAGTCTCCTTTGACGGTTTTCACAGGAGATTCCATTCAGCTGAAAACATACCCATCCTCCGATGTTGATTCTTATGCCTGGACACCGAGTACTTATCTGGATGATTCTACTCTTGCTTTACCATACTCAAGTCCACGAACCAATATGGCTTATACGGTTACGGCAAAAAACAAGTATGGCTGTGCCGCAACTGCCGGGGTAACGGTTACCATCATCTGTTCTAAGGCAATTTATTTCCCCAATGCCTTTACGCCAGATGCTTCCAACAACAACGTATTTTATCCAAGAGGAAAGGGCATCAAGACTATTTCGCACTTCCAGGTATTTAACAGAGGGGGCAAGTTGTTGTATTCTGCGAGCAATATGCCTGTTGGATTTGAGTATTTGGGTTATGGCTGGAATGGAAACCTAGAAGGTGTAAAGCAACCATCTGGCACTTATGTTTATACAGCAGAGGCCATTTGCGATACGGGTCAACCATTTCCGTTGAGTGGTACTATTGTTTTGATACGATAAAACATAATCCCGCTGTTTGAAGGCAATTTCGTTGGCTATCGGCACCGTATAGCCTTACCTCGTTGAACCTTTTTTGCCGGAATCCAATTTTTTTGTACCTAAGTAATCGAAAGCCTAACTATTTTTTGTTTTTTGTGAGCGTTTTTCCGGTTGTTTCAAGGGTTAAAACAATTGTTTTGAAGAGTGAAACAACTGTTTTATCCTTTGAAACAACTGTTTCGAACCCCGAAACAATTGTTTTGCCCAATGAAACAATTGTTTTATCTGTTGAAACAACTGTTTTGAAGCCCGAAACAATTGTTTTAGAGAGTGAAACAGTTGTTTTAACCATCGCCGCAAGATACTTTTAGCTTGAAAGAAGCGATTTTTATATCCTGTGAAACAGCTAAGAGCCCCAAGTTGGTGTGGCGGGTGGCGTTGGATATCTGTGAAATGAATGGTATTACTTAATTGGGGAAGTGATGGTGGAGGGAATGAAGGAAAGGATTTATGGAGAGACTATTTATACAAATTTGCAATAACTTGAATCAGCTAAAAAATTATAACGCTTATGAAAAGAAAACTATTTGCTAGTATCTGCTTTTTTATTTGCTTAATGTCAGTTTGTTTATCTCAATCCCAAAGCCCACGAAAACTCAAAAAAGGCTTTTACAAAAATTTTCAGGAGTGTGTGGACAATGCGCCATCAACTTTTAGAGATTTTGAGGTAACGTATATTCCAATTAATAATGGTAACAACAAGATTGTTGCCGCAACCATCAAGTTAAAAGATTCTTCTCCAAATGCTAAAATAGACTCCGTTTGGGGATTTTGTGATGGGGAAAGTGTATTTGTTGATGTATCTGCGACGACAATACCTTCACAGAAACAATATTGGAAGCTTCAATGTAGAGGCCATAATCCGTATTACTACTACTCAAATGGCTTCAATTCACTTCCAGATTTACCGTTGGGGTTAACATTGGTATCAACAAATGAAAGGGGAACTGGACCAACACATACTAATACTATTGGTTTCAGAAATAATAGATCACAACTTCGTGAAGAAGAATACCTTATTGGGTTTATAGATGAATATGGTGATTATAAGCCTGCAACCAAAGGAAACTTAAAAAAATTATTTGCTTCCAAACCGGAATTATTAAAGAGATTCAAGAAGGAATCAGACTTCACGATAATTGAAAAGATTGAATACCTAAAGGAATTTAATAATGAAAATAGGTAGGGAAGATTTTACAACTTTTTGAAAGTTGTAAAATCTGGTGTGGAATATTATATTTACAGGAATAAGATTGTCTAA
>CANGFK010000016.1 GCA_947452925.1 Chitinophagaceae bacterium
GAAGGCATTCTGCGTATCTGCTTCTCTTATTTCTAATGGTTCACCGCAACAAAAGATGGGTGTGATGTTATATTCCAGACAAATATTAACTTTATCAGCAAGGAAAGCATTGCTTTCGCCAAAATATTCTCTACGTTCCGAGTGACCTAACACCACATAATTAATCCCTATCGACTGCAATATTTCCACAGACAATTCTCCGGTGTAAGCACCAGATTTTTTACTGTAGCAGTTTTGTGCAGCAACTTGCAGGTATGGATTACCACTCAGCTTTTCTTTTGCCAGCATCAGATAGGGAGCAGGCACTGCAAACACAGCTATTTTATTTTCATTTACAACTAATGGTGCTGCTGCAAAAGCATCCAATAAGGCATTTGCTTGTTCCAGAGTGCCATTCATTTTCCAGTTGGCAGCTATTACTTTTTTACGCATAGTATTGTATTTAATGATTAATAATTGTTATTTTTCAATTGCGTCAAATATATACCTAAGCACTTCAATTTTTTCCTGACTTAGATGCTGGTGCTTCATTTTCTTCCAATTATTAATGTCGGTCACCGCCTTTTCGAAGATGTATTTGTCCGTTAATCCCCAGCTGAAGTCCTTAATTACTTTGGGTAGCAAACCCGTTCCGAATACATTACAGCTCACACCAATTACAGATCCTGTATTAATACGGCTATTGATGGCAACTCTGCTATAATCGCCCATTATCAATCCACACTTCTGTCCTGCGTCAATAAAATCATTAGCACCCTCATTCCATTGCTGCACGTTACCACCCGTATTTTTCACATTACTGTTGCTTGTACCCGCACCAAAGTTGCACCACTCCCCTATCACGCTGTCACCCAAGTAGCCATCGTGCGCTTTGTTGCTGTTTCCTTGCATCACCATGTTTTTTATTTCACCACCGCCCATACAGTTGGGGCCAAACGTGGTAGCGCCATATATTTTGCTACCCATCTTCAGACAAGAGTTATTGCCCAATACAAATGAACCTCTCACCAAACAACCTTCCATCAATGTTGCATTAGTACCTATATATATAGGCCCTGCCGAAGCATTCAGCGTACAATACTCCATCGATACGCCTTGTTCTAGAAAGATGTTGGAGGGATTGATTATATTATTAGTAGCAGATATAGGCTGAGAAGTACGATTGACAGTTACGAGTTTATAATCAGACTGAATGAACGTATCATTCATTTGAAAGAGTTGATGAGGATATTCCAAACGCCTTACGTAGAACTGGATTGTTTCTTTAAACCATTGCAGTGCATTGTTCACATCAAATGTTGTTGCTGCTTCTGCACTTCTTCCTGCAATCAATCCCTGCGCATCTGCTAATGCTTGATTGGGTTTCAGGTCTTTGATTAAAGCCAACAATTCATCCGTAATAATGACTGCACTATCAATCCAAATATGTTCGCCAGCAGGTATCGGTTCATACAACGGCATTAAATAAGGAGCGGTATGAATGTACACTTCCTCATCGGTCAGTTCTTCCCACCTTTCCTTTATGGTCAATATTCCCATACGCAAACCTGCTATAGCGCGCGTAGCTGTAAGCGGGAAAAGCTGTTTTCTGTTGTTGTTATCGAATAAAACCATTTCTTAGTTATTAGTGGTTAGTGATTAGTGATTAATACTTCGTTTATTAATCACTAATCACTGAAAGTTGTACTGCATATTTAAAAGTCTTCAACCAATTCTTTACAAAAGCAAAGTCGGTAATCAAGTCACTTCTTTTTACCTGTTGCCAATCTATGGGCTTTGGATACTTCTTGTCTATTGCCTGTAGATGTTCCAAGGCAGTCAATCCAAACGCGTGCACACAAGCCATCCGTCTGATTGTTCTCAATTTATTCTTTTTTGGTGCATCGCAGGCCATGATTGTTTGATTCAAAACCCTGCATGCTTCCAGAAACAGTTCCTTCGCATGCGCTAATGATTCTGTTTTACGGATGTAGGTATACCCGCCATCCAATATGTCTTTCTGTGCGTCAAAGGCATCATTCACCAACTGACCAACATACCCGCTCTGGTAGATAAAACGTTTCTCGGCATCCGTCCATTCTTCATCCAGAATACTAGCCCACAACAGCGAGCTGTTGCCACACTTCACATCCGACAGGTACAACACTTCCTCCAAAGAGATAGAACTATCCAACTGTTTTGCAGAAACAATCTGCCAGTCAATTGCCAGTTTAAGGCTGCTTCTATAGAACTCAGTGGGTAAAAATATTTGCTTCAATGCATCATCCATTGCCATAAATACCTGCATCTTGGGCGTGCGTTCCTCTTGCGGCAATGTCTTTTCAAATATTTCCACCAACTTCTCTTTACTCCACTTTTCTTCATCAATAAAATCATCGTACAGCGTTGCCCAAACACTTACATAGCCTAGTCGTTCTGTCTCCACACGCGTAAGTTTTCTGTTTTTGATAGACAGGTAATTCTCACAATTAACTACATGATTGAAAAGGGGATAATAAAACTTAATCTTTTTAGCTTCTCTTTCTCCGGGATGATAGTTGAATTGGTTGCAGGCAGCATCCACTTTAGGCAGAAGAAAAGATTTTATGAAGGCAAGCTGTCTGTTAATACGGAAGCAATAATCGGCTGCATAAAACAATAGCTGCAAATAATTCATAGCGGCAAGATAAAGAAATAATGGTTAGGAGGTGGTTGGAGAAGGGATTTTGGTTCTTTCCTATTGTTTTTAGTCAGTGCTCTAGCTGTTTAAACACCTAAATGGTGATGACATTATTCCCCCCCAATCTGAACTAAATCTTTGGTTCTAATTTAACCTTCTAACCTTTATAGCATTTAGAAAAGTATTCCCTTTTTCTTTTTCGAATGACACTGTTATTCCTTTTAAATCTTTAGCCTGAACCACAAAGGTTTTATAAGCAGCATTCAATGCACCATACTGTGTTGCCGGGCAAAAGTCTTCAAGCACCTTATTTCCATTTAGGATAACATTAAACTGACTAGTTTCTTTACCTTTTTCTTCTGATTCGCTAACATCATATACCGACTTTGATGCCTTGCTTCCTAGGTCTGCAAAATGTAGTTCAACTTCATATTCCCCATCTGCCACATCAAATCTATAATCGCTCAATCCGTATCTGAATGTTTGGTATAAAGGAACATTGCGCGTTTGGTTAACTTCCGATTGATGACCAATCTTACCTTCTCCTGCCCTGAATATTTCTCCACCTACATAGCCAAAGCTACCTGATTTATAGGGTTGATCTGGCAACCAAGTGATGTTATTGATTGGATCTGTAAAAAAGCAATTACTCCCAACATTCACAGCAAGTTCAAAAGTTTTGTCTTTAACCTGATTGAGGATAGCAGGTATTATCTCAAAATCTATTTGCATGGCATCTTCACAATTCTTATTTGCATTTACGCCCTTAGCTATTAAAGAGTTCTTGCCATTTACAAAGGGTACATTCCAAACTGACAATCCATTGCTTACACTTTGTATTCCAATTGATTTTGCATTAACAAACAATTCAACCTTATCAAGATTTGAATAGATCTTAACAGGCTGCGTTACAGTTGTATCCTTAGGCGATGCCTGAATACCTTTCCTAATCTGCCAATCGCGGCTTGCAATATGCAGTACAGGTGTTTTTACCAACCATGACTGATATAAAAAGTAAACATCTTTGGGGGTACGATTATTATACAGCAATCCCTTGTTATTGATGTGTGGCATACTCTCCTGACGACCAGCCGCACAAAAATCTATCATATTCCAAACGGCAGCACCGGCAATATATTTCCGACTAAATATTTGTTTTAAATAAGATTCGTGGTATAACTGCTGCCACTCAATACTGAAATCGAATTGTTCTGGGTTCAAACTGTGCAATCTTTGGTCGCTACCTGCTCCAAATTCGCTAATTAAAGATTTCATTTCGGGCGATTCGCTATGTACTTTATCCATGAAAGGACCAAAGTCCTCAAACCCACCCTTATACCAGCCATAATAAGTATTCCATCCAATTATGTCTGGCGTGCCAGATAGTCCATAATCCTTGTAGTAAGTATTTCCCCCCGAGTTCTGCGCCATAGTAGATAGTCTGTTTTTATCTTCCGCATGCACAATGCTATCCAATACTTTAGCAAACCTGGCAGTACTTTCATAAATCCCTTTCTTCTTTTCTTTCTCAGCCATCTTGGCGGTGCCCAGCCCAACTTCGTTCATATATCCCCAAATGATAATACTTGGATGATTGTAGTTCTGCCTGATCATTTCTTTCAAGCTACTGATGCAGGTTGCTTTCAGTTCTTCACTATCATAAAAGGTATTGCCAAGCGGCGTTTCTTCCCATACCAGGATGCCCAGTTTATCGCACATCTCAATGATAGTAGGGTCTTGCGGATAATGGCTCACACGTATAAAGTTGCCGCCCATTGCTTTCAATAACTCCATATCCCTTCGCTGAAGGTCATTATCCAACGCATTGCCCAAACCAAAATAATCCTGGTGATGTGCAGCCCCTATTAGTTTCAGGTATTTGCCATTGAGATAAAACCCTGAATCAGCATTAAAGCTAAACCACCTAAACCCAAGTGGTTGATTAGTGAAATCGAGAACGGTTTGTGCTTTGTCATCAGTAACAATCGAAGTCTGAACGGTGTATAAATAGGGATTTTCTGGTGACCATAAGTTAGGATTAGGAATCTTTTCAGACAACTGTTCAAAGTTGCCGTTTGCCCCTGCTGCTAGTTTTAGTTTAGATTTTATTTCTGTTACAACCACCCCTGCTTTATCTATTACTTTAGATATGATAGTTAAACTAGTATTCACGGTAGATTGGTTAGCGATAGTTCCCCGCACTTTAATAGTAGCAGTTTTCTCATTAACCACAGGGGTTTCAAGAAAAACGCCACTACTGCCCAAGTTCGTTTCATTAAAGTGTACCGCATTGGTTGAAACCAGATAAACATCCCTGTATATTCCCCCAAACATGGTATAATCACCCGAAATAGGCGGCAAGTCCAAGTCTTTACTGTTATCTACTTTTATGGCAATCGTGTTCTTGCCGGGAATGGAAACATAGCTAGATATGTCAAAAGTGAAACCAGTATAGCCTCCTTTATGTTCGCCCACAAATTTCCCATTGATGTACACATCTGCCTTTAGAAACACCCCCTCAAAATTGATAAAGAGTTTCTTGCCAGCGTGTTTATTGGTGAGCAACAGGTTCTTTCTGTACCAGCCAATCCCTCTATAATATTTCTTTTGAGTGTAGGCATCTATCGCATTCCATGTGTTTGGAAGATTTACAGTCTGCCATGATGCATCTGTAAAATCTATTTTCTCAGCACCTGCCACATCGCCAGTAACTTGTTTCCACGATTCATTGATGCTTTCTTTTTCGCGTTGTGCAAAGCCTGTATTTGTGTTAAGCAATGGCTGATTGGTTTTTATTTCCTTGGGTACTTGGGCATTAGAATAATTTGTTACAACCAAAAGAATCAAGGCAATTACAATCGTTTTAAATGTCATTATCATTTTTATTGTTGTATGAAAACCTAAATTACTCAACCTTGACTAATCTCTTACTCAAAAGTTGAGTGGTAAAAAGGAGTAGGCAAAACTCATTGCCCATCCTTTTCTTCATCCAAATATATAGGTACGGATTTAATTATCAGAGCAATTTAATTGCAATCGTTTCCGGTATCGTTTCCAAAATTCAATTTATTCATTTGGCATTGTTAATCGTGTATATATACTAGGTTTTTGATACACTTATCTTAAATGAGTTACTGTTCCACAAGCGTCTTTAGTTTTTTGTGTTGTGCATTTGCATCTAGAACAAGCACACATATACCAGATAGCAAAACTACCGTAGCGAATGAAGTGGACTAGCTGAGAATAAGCTGCACGAGCAGCTTACTTTATATTTGTAAATATAAGACCTCCAAACGTGGAAACCCATTTATTTCCTTTTCGATCGATTAAGACATCAGAGACAATGTTGTTGCTTGGAATTATCGAATTAGAATTGTCATACTGAACAAATTCTTTTCCATCAAAGTTTACAAGTCCATTGTGTGTAGCTAACCAGACTTTGTTTGTTTTATTATCAATAGTAATATTCCATATTAGACTGCTTACTAATGTGCTCATATTATAACTGACACTGTTTGTTGTGTCTATTTTTATTAGGAAATAATTATTCTTTGCTCCTGTCCCCGCCCAAATATTTCCTGCTAAATCTCCTTTGATACATGTAATATTATTGTCGGGAAGATTACTATTTGAATCATTAAATAAACGCCAATCACCTTTCACGACTTTATTGATTCCTTTATTTGTAGCAATCCAGATTGTCGCATCATTTTCTATGTAAACGTCCTTTATATCATCCGAAACTAATTTAGAATTCGCCGTAGTATATTTCGTCCAATTTTCACCGTCATACTTGATCAAACCAAAAAAGGTACAAAACCAAACGCTTCCCTTGTTATCAACGCGAATTTTATTAACTGATTTTAAAGGAGAATTACTTGTATCAAATGTTATCCAATTTTTACCATCATATTTTACAATATGGTCACCAGATTCAATCCAAACATTATTTGCCTTGTCTACAGCCATTCCTACTGTCCATGTTGTATTGTTTTTACCGGCTAAAGCAGGAACATTTGATCCATTAAATATTTCCCAGTGATTATCATCAATTATTCTCACTAGTCCGTTGTCTGTACAGTACCAAATGAATCCTGCAGAGTCCATAGTAATATTTCTTGATAAATCTGAAGGAACCATTGAATTATTAAAGTTCCATAGCTTCCAGATTGTTTTCCGGTCTTTTACTATTACAGGGTTGTTGGTTGTGTTAAGATTGACAATGGGCTTGAATTCAGGTGGCTTCTCATTAATGTAATTAACTTTTAGTTTTGAGTCCTTGAACAAAATTAGAAGCTCAACTTCAAAACTGACTAGTTTATTGTTTTTATCTTTTGCTGGTGCCCATCCTGCCATTTTGTTTACAGCATTCAATATTCGTGCAGATGAAATACTCGAAGTTGTATTTCGAATACTCATGCAACACGATTTTCCATTAGTATCAACAAATAACTGCAATAAAATTGAACCTTCAATATCTTGATATCTACCCTTAAATTCACTTTCAAAGTACTCTTGCAAAGAACCATTAAATGTTGAAGCATGTTCAACTTTTATAAAAATTGGACCTTGACAATGGCAATCAGAAAAAACTTGTCCAAAGGAATTTGTGAGCGTAGTTACGAATAAAAGTACCATTGTGAGGATGTAACACCTCATAGTTTTTGAATTTTTTATCATAGTTTTTGTTTCTTAATCAACCATCAATCACTTTGTAAATATACCATCCCCCAAACAAACAAGCGCTACTTTATTCATTAGCTATTGTAAAAACCAATAAGATTGGTGGGTACGTAGGGGCAGAAAATTTTCTGCCCCTACCCTCCTTACGCAACCCATTTTTCTTCCAAAAACAGCTTTTTTCAATAATCCGGGTATGTGGCGAAAAGTTTTAAGTGTGTTGAACGAAGTGACAATGGACTTAAAAACTTTTCTAGGTGTGTTGAATGAAGTAATAAAGCACTTAAAACTTTTTCTAAGTGTGTTGAACGAAGTAATAAAGCACTTAAAAACTTTTCTAAGTGTGTTGAACGAAGTAATAAAGCACTTAAAACTTTTTGTAAGTGTGTTGAACGAAGTGATAAAGCACTTAAATTTTTTTTTAAGTGCTATAAACTATTTTTTAATTGGATTTTGAAGTGAGAATCTGGGCATCAAATCCTTGTTTTATTATTCTGCAAAAGAAAAAATGGTTTAACTATTTTCAGAAATTTAAATAAAAGTTGGCGTTGGTATGGAAAAGGTATATTTACACTGTCAGAAATTGATTGTCGTGCCTTATTAGGTTATTCTTAAACCGTAATGAAGTTTAGCAGTAGCAGGGGATATAACGGTGGTTTATTCACTTTTGTTTATTCACTTTTAAAGCTTACCATTATGAGTTCTTTAAGAAAAGTACCTACCTCAAACATCGGTCGTTTAAAAGCAGCAACCACTGCAAAAACCAAAAAAGACAGCTTACCCGTTGGTGGAAATGCTATGTCGGTTGCCACTGCTGCCAGACTAGACCTGAATTTGCCTGCCTACAAAATTGTACTGAACGCCGTAATCGCTGCCGAACAGGCGCAACATGCGGCTAGCGAACTAGCCAATCCGCATCGTGCTTCTCTTCATGACTATATTGGTTTGTACATTGGCAATCTGGAAGATAGCATCACAATGGGCACTTCGCTACCTTCAGCAAGGGGATTCTTTGGCTTGCCTATCAATAAGAAATCAACTCCACTCACCAATACGGATGAGAGACTTATTTTCTGGGGGAATAAAATAGTTACAGGAGATGCTGCCCGCATATTGGCAGGAGGCCCTGTGTTTACCGGCCCCACCATTGCCCAGTTTAATACCGTTTTTGCTAGTGCCGAAACAGCCATTACGCTGTTTAGCAATGCCAAAACGGTGCTGACTGATGCACAAAATGCGGTGAACCTGAAGAATCCTGAGATGAACAGAATGATAAAGCGTATGTGGGACGAGATAGAAACCACCTACAGCGAGCAAGCTGCACCTGCAAAGAGGGCTGCGTGCCGTCAGTGGGGTGTGCGATATGTTACGCTTGGGCTTCCGGCAACACTCACAGGCACAGTCACAGATAGTATTACCGGGCTTCCATTGGCTGGTGTGAAACTGCATCTGGAAGGAGTGGGCACCAAATTCTTTTCCGATGCCTTGGGCAATTACACCATCAATACAACCCTCTATGGCGATCTGACGCTGATTGCTACATTAACCAATTACACAACTGCCAACATCGATTTGCTGATGCCAAACGGGGGCAACATGGTTCAGGATGTGGCGTTGGTGCATATTTAGGAGTGAGTTGTACGTTATACGTTATAGGTAAGAGGCCTCCAATTTGATTGGGGGCTTTTTTATGCTCGGTAAACACATCTAACTTGAGAAGACATAAAACCAATTACTACTCGCAATTCCACCAGTCCTTATACAAGTCATCAAAAGAAATAATAGTAAAACCTATATCCTAATCCTATAATTGGTTATGTTTCAAAAATTGTCACAAAAAAAATTTACCATTCATTTATTTCTCCTACATTTGCAGCCATTAAAAAATTAAAAAGGGGCAATACCGTTTGCTTCAAAAGACAAATACAATGGCAATAACTAAAGAAAAAAAGGTTAGCATTTTCACCCAATATGGTGGTGCTGCAACAAACACTGGTTCAACTGAAGCTCAAATTGCTTTGTTGACCGATCGCATACTTGATCTAAGTAAGCATCTTCAAAAAAACAAAAAAGACTTCTCTACTCAGAAAGGACTTATTGCATTGGTGGGTGAGCGCAAAAGCTTGTTGACTTATTTGCAGAAGAAAGACTTGATGGGTTATCGTGCACTTATCGAGAAACTAGGTCTAAGAAAATAGCCTTATTTATTCCCCTTCTAAAGGGGGTTTGGAGGCATTCATATACGTTCTGATAAAGAACGGTTATATGCAAATCCCAACTTCTTTTAGATGTTGGGATTTGTGTTTTTCATACCAAAAATTATTCTTCTCAAATTGTATTGCCACTTACCATCACTGCTAAGCTGGCACTATATCAATTCAACAAAAAATGTTATCACAACCGATACAATCAAGTTTCTTATTGCCTGATGGTTCAGAAGTAATCATCGAAACAGGCAAAATGGCTCGTCAGGCTGACGGGTCTGTTACAGTTCGTCAAGGCAACTGTATTCTATTAGCAACAGTTGTTGCAAACAAAGACCCAAAAGAGGGTCAAGACTTCTTTCCTCTTTCTGTAGATTATCAAGAAAAGTTTAGTTCAGCAGGTCGTATCCCGGGTTCTTTCTTCAAAAGAGAAGCTCGCTTAAACGATTATGAAATCTTAACCAGCCGTTTGATAGATAGAGCGCTTCGTCCCTTGTTTCCAGAAGATTATTTCTGCGATGTACAAGTATTAATCAGCCTTATCTCTAGCGACCCTGAAATTATGCCAGATGCATTGGCTTGTTTGGCTGCATCAGCTGCATTGGCAGTGTCTGACATTCCAGTAAAAGAAATTATTTCTGAAGTACGCATTGGTCGTTTGAATGGTGAGTTCATTGTGAACCCTACCAGAAGCCAATTGGAGAAAGTAGATATGGAATTTATCATCGCAGCTACTGAAAAGAACCTGATGATGGTGGAAGGTGAAGCAAAAGAGTGTAGTGAAGAAGACCTTGTGAAGGCTTTGCAAATTGCACACGATGCTATCCGCATCCAAATTAAAGCACAAGAAAAGCTTGGTCAACTAAAGGGAATCACTGCAAAAAGAGATTACAAGAAACCAGTTGAAGACTTAGAGATAAAAGCTAAAGTAGAAGCTTTTGCTAAAGATAGAATCTATCAGATTTCTCGTAAAGGTTCTGCAAAGCACGAAAGAAGCGATGCTTACAGCGCTTTGAAAGAAGAGTTAATAGCTAGCTTGGGCGAAGAAGCAACTGATGTTCAGAAGAAATTGACTAAGAAATACTATGCCGACCTTCAATGGGAAGTGGTGAGAAGTATGATTATTGATGACCGTTTCCGTTTGGATGGCAGAAAGCTGGATGAAGTTCGTCCATTGGCAATGGAAGTAGATATTCTTCCTGGACCACATGGTTCTTCTTTGTTTACTCGTGGTGAAACACAATCATTAACTACAGTAACTTTCGGTACGCCATTAGATGAATTATTGGTGGAAAGTGCAGCTAAGTCTGTAGATAGCAAATTCTATTTGCACTACAACTTCCCTCCTTTCAGTACAGGTGAAGTGAAGATGATGCGCGGACAAAGCCGTCGTGAAGTGGGTCATGGTAACTTAGCACAACGTTCATTGAAACAAATGATGCCGGGTGATTCTTATGCTTACACTGTACGTGTGGTAAGTGATATACTTGAAAGTAATGGTTCATCTTCTATGGCTACTGTTTGTGCAGGTTCTCTTGCCCTAATGGATGCAGGTGTGCCAATTCCTAAGCACGTAAGTGGTGTTGCAATGGGTTTAATTACGCGTGAAGACAACAAATATGCAATCCTTACCGACATTCTAGGTGATGAAGATCATTTGGGCGATATGGACTTTAAAGTAACGGGTACACGTGATGGCATCTGTGGTGTTCAGATGGATATTAAAGTAGATGGCTTGAGTATGGATACAATGCGTGAAGCATTGGCACAAGCTCGTAATGGTCGTTTACACATTCTGGATGCGATGTATGAAACCATTACTGCTGCTCGTGTTGAAGTGAAACCACATGCACCAAGGGTTGTTAAGTTAGTTATTGATAAAGAATTTATCGGAGCTGTAATCGGGCCAGGTGGAAAGGTGATTCAAGAAATTCAAAAAGAAACAGGTACTACTATCAATATTACTGAAGTTGGTAATACTGGTGAAGTAAGTATCTTCTCTAGCAATAAAGAAGCTGTTGAAAGAGCTTTGAATTGGGTAAAGGGCATTGTATTGGTTCCTGAAGTAGGAACTGTTTATGATGGAACTGTGAAGAGCATTAAAGAATTTGGTGCTTTCGTAGAGTTCTTACCTAAGAAAGAAGGTTTATTGCACATTAGTGAAATAAGCTGGAGCCGATTGGAAACAATGGATGGTGTATTGAAAGAAGGCGAAAAGATTCAGGTAAAACTATTGGACATTGACCCTAAAACAGGTAAGTTCAAGTTGAGCCGTAAAGCATTATTACCTAGACCGGAACCAAGAGGTTAATCTGAGCTTGGGTTAAATATAAAAGGGTGAGTCTATTAATTTAGACTCACCCTTTTTTGTATGGATAACTGAAATAACTGATTAGAACCTTTTCTTGAAGTTGTTGCGACTTGTGTCGTTGTTGCGTCCGTTAGTAGCCCCATTCTTTCCATTTCTAGCACCACCGCTATTCTTGTTAGAACTTCCTCCTCTGCCATCTGTTCTTCCTGCCCGACCTGATGCGCCATTGCTTCCTGTTCTTGCGCCATCACCACCGTTGCTGCGTGTGTTCCCAAAAGCCTGTTTGCGACCGTTGCTAGGACCTGGGCTGCTAAGGCTTGTATTTAGACTACTGGCTTTATTGTAGTCGTCTCTTTCAACCGTGTTCACCCGAGTGTGCTTAATACTAGGTGTACTATTAAACTCCAACTGATTGTTAGTGATGATGTTCAGTTCGTTCCGGATGGTGTCGTCGTGAACATTTTCTTTATGCCAGTTACTGTAAGTAAGTTTCATATAGTAGGCTATTGAATTAGCAAACTCAACCTTTCTTTCCTGATCTGGTTCAGCCAATGCCTTCTCAATGATTAACTCCAGATTCTTTCCTAAATGAGCATATTTAGGATGTCTGTGAGGATATTTCATTGGTTCTCCCTTCAACTTGTACGTTTCCTTCTGCGGAATAGGATAAGGACTATCCACATCCAATTTAAAGTCGCTCATGGCAAACAGATGATCCCAAAGCATATGCCTGAAATCATCTACATTTTTAAGATGAGGATTCAAAAAACCCATCAGCTCAATAACAGCTCTGGCTTGTTGGTTTCTCTTCTCTCTATCTTCTAGTGTAAGCAGATAGTCAACCATCTTCTGAACATGTCTTCCGTATTCCTTCAGACCTAAATATGTTCTATTTGTATTGTATTGTAATAGATTATTCATAACAGTGTATTTACAAATGTAAGAGATGTACCATTTGCAAGCGAAATATTATTTTAAAGGGATGTATAAAGGTGTTGGTTGTTAGTGATTTTGTTAATAACCTATTTTTATTTCTTAGTTCAGGTATCTAAAAACAACAAGCTTCAACAATCGCATTCTGACTGTTGAAGCTTGTTTACTTACATTAATAGTGATGATGATGCAATTTAGTACCGAAGGTTTCAATATCTATTCCTTCCTCTTTTGCAGATACCTTTTCTTCTAGAGAAGTAAATATTTTATCTGCAAGAATATTGTAGTATTGATCCTGAACAAACTTTTCGTCTTTCAGCATTCTCTCTGCGTAATCGTCTATAAATTTATTATCATCTCCTAGTATTTGCGCTTGACCACCTAAATACTGAAATAGTTGTTGTTTGGCAGCTTGTTTAATATCATCTTGAGTTACCATTACATTCTCTGCAGTTTGCAGGTGTCCACTTATCATAGACCATTTTGTTTGACTTTCAAAAGAGGGGTACATGTTTTCTATCTCTTCTTTAGTCTTGTGATTCTCGTCAGTTGCTTCAAGCATCTTTAACAAGAACTCTTTTGGCAAAGAGATTTCTGTATGATCTAACAAATAGTGATATATCTGATCGTGCATCTGTTTGCGAGATTGCTCTGCAAAGTATTTAGCTATTTCACTCTTAACAGCTTCTCTAAATGCTTCTTCTGTCTTAATTTCTCTACCAGGATAGGCTTGTTCGAAAAGTGCTTCATTCAAAGCTGCTTTCTGAAGTAACCCTATTTTAGTAATTGTAATCTTGAAGTGTCTATTTGCGTTTGCGCTATCTTCCTTATCAAGACCTAACTCTTCCAAAACTGGTCCTCTTTCAGATTCTTCAAAAGCCGAACTTAATGAGGCATCTACTACTGCATCTACCTTCAAGCCCAATAATGATTTTCTAAATTCAGGAGCGAAATGTTTTAGATTTATGCTGGTTGCTTTTTCAATACCACCTTCTAGTAAAGCTCCTTTATCGTCTGTTTCTGCAAAAACCACATTCAGCAAATCTTCGTCAGAAGATACTGTTTCTGGTTCTGTCATTGTGCCCAACTGAGATTGAATTCTATCAACTTCTTGATTAATCATCTCCTCTTTCACATCAATTACATAACGAGTTACTTTGATGTCAGATGGATTGATATTTATTTCTGGTCTCAAACCTATTTCAAAACCAAACTCATATTCTTTTAGGTTAGTTAAATCTATTTTATCAAGCGTACTAGAAACTGGCAAAGGCTGGTAGAACAAATTGATTTGCTCTTTTGCCATAAAGTCTTTCAATCCTTTCTCAGCCGTTTTGTAAACTTCATCATAGATTATTTTCTCACCATACATCTTGTTCACTACACTTTCAGGAACTTTCCCTTTTCTAAAACCGGGGATACTAGCTGTCTCGGCAACTTTTCTCAAACCTTTTTTGTACGATGCGGAGTAATCGGATGGGGAAACTGTAACGGTAATCTTGTCGTGAAGCAGACCAATGTTTTCTCTTGTAACTGTAGCCATAATAAAATTCCCTAGATTGGGTATTTGTTTTAAAATTAAAAAAAGCCCCTCAGAAAATTTCCGGGGGCTTTTGAAGTGGTGCGGATGATAGGGGTCGAACCTACATGCCTCACGGCGCTAGATCCTAAGTCTAGTGCGTCTGCCAATTTCGCCACATCCGCAATAAGGGCTGCAAATGTATGGGATTGAACTGAATTATGAACTCTTTATGCTCACAATAACAAAAATATTTTTCAGAATAGCCAAGAAGAAAATAGACTAGCCAGCTATTTGTATCAGCTAACTTAAAAAACAGGTTGTTAAGGTCTGGGGTTTTCGTCAGGAGGTGGTGGTGGATAGCCCTCTCCATCTGGTGGAGGTGGATGGTGTCCCCTCTCTTCATTCGGATGGTCTTCACGGAAAGGATGATGTGGTCCATTCTGAGGTCCCATCATTCCAACAACTTCTTTTATGATATTGTCAAACTTTTTCTTTTGCTCAGTAGTACACAAAGCACGAACTTGCTGAAAGTGATAGAAGGTTTTAATAGCAACCTGATTCTCGCCTTCAAATGCCTTTGCTGCCTGCGCCTTTATAGTTGCTTCTGAGATAGTAGAATCAGCAACTAATGAAAAAAAATCTGCCTTCGCTTCTCTTGACTGCTCTTTTATACCCCTCATTTCTTGTTGATGCTGTTGTACAAGCAACAAATACTTTGCCTTTTGAACACTATCAAAACCAAGTTCCTTAATAAGGAAATTGGCAGCACTTCTGCCATTAGAAGGGGGGCGATGTTCCCTTGAAATACGCCATATTGTAAATAAGGTAGCTATGTTAATGACCACGAGTACCATTATAGCTATTATCCATCCCGTCTTAGAATTTGAGTTTGTCATTATTCATTCGTTTTAGAATCACTGTATAACGTAGAAACAGATAAATCATACTCCTTTTCAAAAGATTGCAAAGATCCTTCTGTACTTATATTATTATTGATAGCACCTTTACTCGACTTAAAAACAGAAGATATAGCAACCACATTCAGTACAACAAATAAAGAGAGAGAGACCACAGCAAAAGCTGGTTTCGTGATGAATCCTATCAGCTGCTGCAAAAACATCGGTTCTTCAGCTTTCTGCATTTTACCTTGCAACCGAGTATAGAAAAATGGTGGTGCTTCTGCTTTCGAAATATTATCGAGACTATTGATGATATCATCTATTTGTTCCTCCTGATTGTGTAAATGTTTCATCAGAAATTATTTATTTTTTTTATAATAATCGCCTAATTCTTTTCTCAAATTTTGTTTTGCCCGATGCAGTAAAGCCTCCACAGAAGCATCCGTCACTTGCATTATTTCAGCCACTTCTTGATAGCTAAGTCCTTCTACCTTATTCAGTGTAAAAGCAACTTTTTGATTCTCGGGAAGTACCCTGATTGCCTTAAACAGAAAAGCTGCTTTTTCCTTGTTCTCCATCACCACTCCAGGATGGTTGAACTCGGGAGGGTCATGCCTTATGTTGTCATCCGCACCAAAAAGTCCTTCAATAAAAGCAAATCGTTTCTTTCTGTTCTTACGTCGTTGCCAATCAAGGGATTTAGTAACCGCTATCCGATACAACCAAGTCGAAAGTTTGGATTCACCCTTAAACTGACCAACAGACTGATACATCTGAATAAACACTTCCTGTGACACATCTTCCGCTTCATCCTTATTTTGCAATAAACTTAAAACCGTATTATACACCAAATGCTGGTAGGCATCCACCACTTGGGCAAACGCTTTCTCCACACCTTGTTGTAGTTGTTGTATGAGTAATTGCTCGTTCAAATGGTTGATACTTTGTTTAATCAGCTGATTTATTAACCATTATTGAATACATAAGACGTCGGTTGTTTGAGAAACCTTTGCAGCTGAATAATAAATAAATAAATAAAGATTGTGAAGTTTTTTGAGTTCAAAAATTCAATTTATTAAATCTAAGATGTCGCATCTTAATCCTAAGATGCCGTATCTTAATCCTAAGATGTCGTATCTTATACCTAAGATGTCGTATCTTATACCTAAGATGTCGCATCTTAAACCTAAGATGTGGTATCCTAGACCTAAGATAACGATTCTTAATCTACCTATCTTGAAAAATTGATTATTGGGTTAGTTGACTATTCTTCTGCAGGATACAATTTATAAACAGCCCAACTTTCTGTCTGATAGACCAACTCAGTTATAAACTGTCCTTTTGCCTGCATCATAACGAGGTTGTATGAGTTGAGTACAGTAAAATTCTTATACTTATTCTCCAGTTTTGCCACACACATATACTTCACACCAACCAAAGGATTTTCTACCACTGTTCCAAAGCTCTTGTTGGCAGGCAGTTCTATTCCTTCTAAAGATTTCAAGTGCGCCACAATCTTAAAAGCAGCGGCATCATCAACCAATACTTTATTATTAACATCCGCTATCTCGTTAATATACCTTGCAACACGAAAATCTTCATCCATTTCTTTTTTCTTTCCCCAACTCTTATAATTCCTTAGAGTAGAAAAGAACTTCTTTTCTTCCTCATCGTTTGTTCGCTTAAAATAGAAAATGCCCATGAACACATTCAGAAGCCCAACTATAAAGAAAATGAACCAGGTTACTTTCTTTGTAAACTGCTTTCCTGCATAAAAAGTAAGCCCTATTATACCTAAAATCAGAAATATCATGTAATATTCTATCAGAAAGTAAAACTGTGTATTTATAATCAGAATAGCAACTAATATGAATGGCGCAACAAGCGTAAAAAACTCATATAACTTCCCTTTGAAGTAGTAGAAAGTAAGCAACAATAATGGATTTAGTAGAAGCACATAGGCCTGAAAAACTATCTGTGACTGCAAAGAAGCATTGGTCCCTTTGCTGCTAACAACGTCTCCCAAAGGTATATTTCCTAGTACATGCCAGTTTGCATATTGGCTATATAGAAAGTAAGTGAAGTTACCAGCGTGACTCGCATTAAGATTACCAAAAAGAAGTAGTGCTCCTGCGGGCAACAAAAAGATAATGATATATATTGCTACAGCCCTGTTTGTAAGTTTTCTTCGCTGAGATGTATTATTTAGGGATTCAAAATACTGAGCAACAGGTGCCTGAACCTTGTTGATTTTCAACCCTTCCAATGAAACAAACACAATGAATGGAAAAAAAGCAAGTAAAAGCCAAATGAAATTGAAGTCGCAGAAAACTAGGGCTGTCAGGTAGATGCTTGCCATTGACAGATAGAAAGTAGTCTGTGTTCTGTAATATCTGAATAAACTCCTGAAAAGATAATAAAAGAAAAGAAGAATTGCCGCAACACCTCTCCCGGAAATGGCCGCATAAATCAGGCCCGGATGCATAAAAAATAGCAAGGACACTAATGGAATATAGACAAAATCAGGCAATTTGGATGTCTCTCTAAAGTCATTTAGGATGGAGTAATAGAGCATCACTGTTAAGGATATTGATGCTAATATCGTTGCAAACAAATAACCAAAAGGAGTGAATAAAAGTGATGATAAAAATACAACCGTTGGAAAAGTCGTACCCACCGTAACTAGATTATTTTCGGTGGCATCGAAGAGGATTTTTATTTTCTCTGCTATGAATAGGTTTTCGGAATGGTCATACCCTGCCCTGTGTATTGCCCAAGACAATAGCAGGTAGAACACTAGTAAAATAAGTGCCAGAAATCCATTTATATATTTCTCAATAAATCTATTCATTATTCAGGAGTTACAACAGCACTTGTTGATGACAATTTGCTTAATCCGTGGTTTGTTTTTTCCCAATAGAAAGGCTTGGTAATTAACTGCCACAATCCCATATAGGCAGCCCTTGAGTGCATTAACCAATAAATAGGATTCAATATTGAGAAAAGTATCAACTCATAGTAACGTCTCTTGAACACAGCCAGCATGTTTACATAAATCATTAATACATTACCTGCCACAAAGTTGAATATGGATATATACAACACCCAGTCAGGGAATATACTACGAATGAATGCAAACTTAAAAATCATATAAATGACAAAAAAGAGCAATAGTATCGGATATAGCAAGAAGGTAAAAGAGGTTCCTCCAATAAAGAAGTTGAAACCAAAAAAGCCTCTCCAACCCACTTGTCGCACCAACCTAGCTGGATCACGCATGTGCACTAAATAGGTTTGCATGTACCCTTTAATCCAACGACTCCTTTGACGGATCCAATTGAAAAACTCATTGTTTGCTTCTTCTAAGGTTGTACTATTCACAACCCCTACTTTCAATCCATTATCAAATACCCTTAAGCCCAAATCGGCATCCTCTGTAACATTAAATGGATCCCATGCGCCTAGTTCAAGCAATGTAGCCAGTTTAAAGTGATTAGACGTTCCGCCCAAAGGAATAGGTACATCCAATGTTTCCAGCCCACTAAGCATGTAGTCAAACCAATAAGAGTATTCCAAAGTGAACATTCTTGTTAAGAGGTTTTCATTTTTATTGAAATAGTTCAAAGCTCCTTGCAATACCACAAACTCTTCTGGTAGCTTTCTGAACTGACACACCACTTTCTTCAACTGATCACTATCCGGAACATCTTCTGCATCATAAATGGCGAGATATTCTCCTCTGGAAAAGTGCAATCCATAGTTACAAGCCTTGGGTTTAGTCTTAGGCATATGAAAAGGCACAACAATAACTTCGAAGTTAGCAGGAAAATCCAGGTTTCTTACGGCATTCAGCGTCTTATCATCATCTTCTTCAATCAGCAGCTTTACATCCAGTTTTTCTTTTGGATAATCAAGACTCCTCAAGTTCCAGATAAGTTTACGAATCAATTTATCCTCTTTATAAACCGGAAGTAGGATTGTATAAACTGGTAGAGTAGATTCATTAACGCCCTTTATCTCACTCTTAGAAACCACAGAATGCAACTCAGACTTCGAGCCGGTGAGTGCCAGATATAGCTTGAAAAGAATAGAAAACAAAAAGAAAAGTGACGACAGTAAGTTTAAGAAAATGAATGTTGGCTTGAAGAAAAGGATGATTAAAGCAAAGGTTAGCGCTATAGAACCAAAAATAAAGTAAAGCTGTGCATCTGTGAATGTAATTAGTGCAGAACTCTCAGGGTGCGTTTTCATCAAACTGAAAACGGCCTCCTTTACAAAAAATTCACCACGTAACTTATGAGCCAGCCATGTAATATCCAAATCGGAAGCTGCAACTAACTTGATTTTACATTTAAACTTGATCACTAAACTAGTAATCAATTTTTCATCAAATGGATCAGCCGCTGCAACCAACAATTCCCCACTTTCATTTTTCCTCAATGGCAAATAGAGAAATGAGTTCATGTGAGATATATCACACTGGTTGATATACACTTCATCCAGTTCCTCATTTCTGATGTCAATAATGCTCTGGTTGTGTCTTTCCAGAAAAATCAAATAATCTCGTCTTACTAGAAAGCCAAAGTTTAGTGCTGCTTTTATTGGAGCATAGCTGTAAACTTCCGAAATGTGTAATACAGTTTCGAGCTTTTCATCCGAAAATGAACCTTCTAAAGTCATTCTATGCAATACACACTGAGCCATATTTCTTTTTAATTAAGGCAACCTACAGTTCCTTAAACGTTTCCTGAGATTCCTTTACCTTGTTGCGAACAAATAAGAATGCAAGTAGTACTAGAACTAAAAGAAGGCCTAACAAAATCCATTTGTACTTTTCATAAAAAATCTGAAAACCATTTGTTTGTCCTCTGTAGGTAACAAGGTCATTATCCTCAGGAAGTTTGAAGAAATAGTTACTCTTACCACCACTGTTGGCAATACACACATTACTTTCAATCTCAGTTAACTGCGTACTGAAGTTCTTAACCACACTTTCAAAAGCAGATTTGTTGGCGCTA
>CANGFK010000017.1 GCA_947452925.1 Chitinophagaceae bacterium
GTAACAATATCCGGCACAAGAGTAACACTATCCGGCGCGAGAGTAACACTATCCGGCACGAGAGTAACAATATCCGGCACAAGAGATGCAATATCACGCAAAAGAGCACGATTTCAAGCCCAATTAGGTGTTCCAAATGGTATTTATAAGCAGAAACAAATAGATTTAATAATTAAAAAAGTAACAAAATGAAAATCATTGAAGATGCTAAAGCAAAAAGAGACAACAGCACTTGTACCTACCTCACAAACAATGCAGCCGCTTTCGTAGACGACGTTGCAATGGCAGTTGCTGTGGTGATGGTATAGCTTTAGTGGTTAGATGATAGATAGTAGTTAATTGAAAATAAATAGGAAAGTGGTCATGCCCCTCTGATTCTTCGTAGGAGTTTTGTTTTTAAATGCCCTTCCACTGAGTACATGAAGGGAAAGAAGCATTGCAGCTACTGTAGCCACCTAGACATTGAGGAGAATAAGCGCCTTTACCTTACCATCACTTTCTTCACCTCTCCCCCATCAATCCCAATTGCTTGTAGATAATAGATTCCTTTGGTTAATTTCAAATGCTTATCTAGTGTATAAGTACTCTTGCCCGAAACAGCGGCAACAGTTTGTTGCAACAATACCTTACCATCAACACCCACCAACTCAAACTGAAGCGATTTTGCCTGAGCTAAAGAAAGATTGACCCTTATCTGTCCATCACAAGGATTGGGCGTTATCTCCCAGCTATCCAAAACGTTTTTCTCTATCGCTTCTTCGGCTTTCATCGCCACCCTCACAGATTGCAACCCAGCATCATAGGCTTCTATCGGTGCAATATCAGAAGTAAGTGTCAAAGCAGGATCGGATGCATTACTAAGTCTGCTAAAGACCAGTTCCATCAACACCGTACTGTCATCAAGCGTAGCAGCTTCATTCTTTTCATCACTCCACATAAACGCAACCTTTCCTTTCGCAGCGGGGTCGGTACTGAATTGTAATTGAGACAGACTACTTTTAATATTCAATAGCCTGAATGCCCTGTTATCATAATTGAGTGTAAACTGCAAACCTGCAATCCCTCTGAAGTTACTTACCCGCACAGGAACTCTGACCACAGCACTTCCTGCAGCTTTAGTATTGTAAAACATCCCTACCTTTTTCCCTACAATACCGGGTTGTGTGAGCGAACCAGGATTCCAGTCAAAATCTACATCGCCGAGTTTTATTCCTGTAAAACTTTTATTTAACTGACTTGCAGAGAGACGATTGAAAGCAATGGTATCCTTAAAAGGAAAAGGATTGGCAAGATTAGAAAACCGATAGCCGCTATCCACAAAAGCCCAAAGACGGCTGTTTGGGAAACAAGTATCCAGCCCCATGATGAGTCTCTTCATATAGATAATGTCCAGTAGTGTAATCTGTCCATCGTTATTTACATCGGCGGCAATGAGTTTATAAGGAGAATTTAGCAATGATTTGCCTAAAAGGTGTGCTTGAACCAGAAGTATATCTTTTACAGAAACACCATTTGCGGGATAAGTATCATTACTCTTATGCGGATAAAGAGTGTAATTGTAATTGGGATCAGCAAAGAATTTGTATTGCTTGGAGTAAATGGTGTCGGCATCATTTACACGCATCAACACCTGACTGATTGCTACACCCAAAGGATTGCTGAAATTGCCAGAAAGTAAATATTGCGGTAAGACCTTTACAATAATTCTGTTGGAAATGATGGTAGATATAGAGCCGCAACTATTGACCGTAATCAGTATACAACTGATGGTATCGCCATTGTTGAGGCTATCAAACGTGAGGGTAGCCGCATTTGTCCCGTTGATATAACTACTGTTTCTACGCCATTGAAAAATAGTAGTAGTGCCGTTGTTTACAGGGATAGCAGTGAAAGAAACGGGTGTTTTGTAAGGAATGGTATCTGCACTTGCTACAATATGAACCGAAGGAACAAGGATTTTGTTTACTGTAATATTCACCACTTGATACACGCTATCGCAGCCTTGAGTGGTGCGAAGGGTATCACTCAGCACTTTCGACTTGAGGTACGTCTTTCCATTATAAATAACAGAACCACAGCCCACCAGAGAAACTACATTACTGGTTGGATAAATTATATTCAACTCCAGAATGGCTGTACTGTCGCAACCCACTGCATTGGTAAGCATCTTGGTGTAAGTACCCGAAGAAGTAAAGGCACCTCCATTCCACACGTAGGGCAATTTGCCCGCACATACATTTACGGTTTTAGTACCATAAGAAGGATTTTTGACAGAAAGTATCAAGGTAGAAACCGTAATTGTATCCTTGATAGCATTGCTTGTGTAGGTGTAGGTACCAGATTGTGTGTACCAGTTTCCATTCCAAAAATAGGGCAACTGAGATGCACAAACACTTTGTTTGGTACTGGTATAAACCGTTTTTGGAGGCGTAGTTCCTACGCCCAGAACTGTAATTTTTATGAAGTAAGGAAATGTGTCATTGCTGATGATATTCTGCCACCTGCCCCCTGGTTTTCTGTAATAGATATAAACTGAATAAGTACCCGGAGCAACTTTGGCAGAGTCAAGATTGGTAAATGTAATACCGTTGGGGTAAGAAGCACCAGGCAAAAGAGTCTGAGAGGTAAAGCTTTGAATGTAGTTGGTGAAATTGGAGGAGGTATCAAATATGGCGGCGCAGAAATCGCCGTTAAAACTAGAATCTCCCGTATTGATAATATTTGTTTTGATGGTGATAGGTTTGCCATAAGCAACAGTCACAGCAGACGCAGTAACCGCGCTACTCAAGCTTAAATTATAGTTTGAAAAGGTTGGCCTGATACCAACAATTACGCGCTCATTAATATTAAAACCTGCAGGGTAAGGTCCTGGATTTAGCGCATCAATACTAAAATAACCATTGGCTTGCCCTCCCCATCCCCAATTGAAATGGATGTAGTTGTTTGCATCATACCCGTCTGCCACAAAACAGTGACTGCTATTGTCGGGACCACGACCATCCCACAAAATAGGGCGGCCTGCACTTAGTTCTGCCAGCATCATATTCAACCAATCGGTATCCGCGTAATCACTTTTGGTCAATCCCTTCAAAGAATCACTATAGCCAAAGAAGGTTTTGAAGGCATATTGTGCATCATAGCCCCCACCAACCATATATGCTAAACTTTCAGAAGTACTGTATTGCATATTGATGGCTACGCCACAAGTGTAGATGAGTTTAGCAACTTCATTAATTGTAGCAGCAGGGGAAGAGCTAAAAAGACCTGCGGGCATCAGACTCCACTTATAAACAGTATCACTGAACCTAACTGCCTGAACACCTAATGATTTATCTGGAGGCGTGTATGAATGAAAACCTGTTCCCTTTGCAGGATAATTCCAGTATTTCATAATCTGTGCCATGGCAGTGGCAACACAACCTGTAAGTGATCCTTTCGGACACAATGCATTGTAATAAGCTGTCTGGTTCCAGTTTGTGTGCAGAAGAGGTCCTACGGAAGAAGCATTTCCAAATAGCTTATATCTTTGTTTTTGAGCCGGATTAATCAACTCTTGCCAACGCGTTTTGATTGTATTACTAGCAGGCAAATTCTGTTTAATGGCAAAAGCAATTTCTTTTCTACGTTTCTGCAACCATTCATCTAGCTGTGAAGGGATGTTTGCCGAATCGAAACTACTTTCATAGGAATATCCCAGAATAGGCTGCACATTATCTGTAGCAGAAACTATAATAAAGCCTTTTGAGGAAGTAAGGTTGAATATGTAGAAGCTAGGATTAGTTAAGCCTCCAACAGTATCACTTTGTCTTTTGATTAAGCTAAGGCTTTTACTGGAAACTATCCCTAGGTGATTTGTTTTGGCCGAAAGAAAATTGGCAGCAACAACTTTAGCAGTCTCTTCATCTATTGAATTCGCAAGAAGACTTTGGACGCTGAGCAAGAATAATAGTATGGATAATAATCTGTTCAAAGTCTGAGTAGCGAATTAATCGGGTGTAAAATAAGCAAAAAAACATACATGGTGCGCCAAGGAAAGCTTTAATTAAATAATTCACTCGCTCGAATGATTATAAATTACACCCAAACAAGGGAATGAGATTTTATTATTTAATCTGTTTACCACGATTTAATTTTCCATTTTAGAAACAAATTCAACCTGACAGTAAAATTATTTTAGATTATGAAGCCCTGTTACCCAATAAGGGATTACTTTTGTCGCCCGTTTAAGTGGACTTGTGGATCTAGAGAGGATTTACGACAGCCACTCAACTCACTTTCAGACAAGGCAAGTACTATTTCTTAAGAAACAAACTTGCGGCTTTAAAAAGAAACAAAAGATGTCTAATTCAAATTCAGAAAAGATTAAAGAACTACTCGGTAAAACCAAAGGATTGAGCATAAAAGATGCATTGGCTTTACTAGCTGAAATATTTCCGGGTAAAGTCACTTTTTCTTCAAGCTTTAGTTTCGAAGATCAATTAATCTCTCACGAAATATTACACAACAATTTACCTGTCAGTATTTTCACATTAGATACCGGCAGGCTATTCTCCGAAACATATAGCGTGTGGGTAAGTACAAATGAACGATACAATACGCACATCATTCCTTACTATCCGCAAGCGGAAGAACTAGGAAAATTTGTAGCAGAGAAAGGTCCCAACTCTTTCTATGAGAGCGTTGAAAATAGAAAATCTTGTTGTTTTATCCGTAAAGTTGAACCCCTGAAAAGAGCGTTGAGCGGCAATCAGGTTTGGGTAACAGGTTTACGTGCAGAACATTCTCCCGACAGACAAGGACTTGAAATGTTGGAATGGGATGAGAGTAATAACATCATTAAGTTTCATCCAATACTACATTATACAACAGAACAAGTGAAAGAAGAGATTGCTGCTAATAATATCCCTTACAACCCATTGCATGACAGAGGTTTTGTGAGTATTGGTTGCTTGCCTTGCACTCGCGCCATTAAACCTGGAGAAGACTTCAGAGCAGGAAGATGGTGGTGGGAAGATGCGGACAAAAAAGAGTGCGGATTGCATGAGCATAAGCCCCTATCCCCTGAAGGGGCAAAAGGAAAGAGTTGATAGTTTTGGAATAATTAGATAATTTGACAATTAGAAATAGAATAAATGAGTAATAACAGATTAGATTATTTGGATCAGTTAGAGTCGGAATCCATACACATTATGCGTGAAGTAGCAGGGCAGTTTGAACGTCCTGCTTTGTTGTTTTCGGGAGGTAAGGATTCAATTGTTTTGGTTCATCTGGCATTAAAAGCTTTCCGTCCGGGAAAGTTCCCTTTCCCCTTGGTCCATATAGATACTGGACACAACTTTAAAGAAGCATTAGACTACAGAGATAATCTTGCTGCTGAAATAGGAGAAAAATTGATTGTACGTAATGTTGGAGATACTATCAAAGCGAAAAATCTGACAGAACCGAAAGGCAAGTTTGCTAGCAGAAATGCTTTACAGACCTACACATTATTGGATACCATTGAAGAATTTAAGTTTGACGCTTGCATTGGTGGAGCAAGGCGTGATGAGGAAAAAGCAAGAGCTAAAGAAAGAATATTTTCTGTAAGAGATGAATTTGGACAATGGAATCCAAAACTACAACGTCCGGAGTTGTGGAGTATCTATAATGGCAAGATTGATAAAGGAGAAAATGTGCGCGTATTTCCAATCAGCAACTGGACTGAGTTAGATATCTGGAATTATATACGCAGAGAAAACATTGCGTTGCCATCTATCTATTTTGCTCACAACAGAGAAGTTCTGGAATACCAAGGGCAACTGGTGGCTATGTCTCAATTTATAGAACTGGAACCTACCGATAAAATTTCAATTAAGAAAGTAAGGTACAGAACCGTGGGCGATATGACTTGTACTGCAGCCGTTGAAAGTGATGCATCTGGAATTGATGACATCATCAATGAAATTATTGCTACCAAAACAAGTGAAAGAGGCGAAACAAGAATAGATGACAGGGTGAGTGAGGCAGCAATGGAAGATAGAAAAAAGAACGGATACTTTTAGCACCACCACGCCCCCGTCCCCTATAGGGGGGGATATGGACGAGGCGGATTTTTAAAGTGAAACAATATTATTCTTAACAACTTATATTCTTAATTGAAGTAAGGCAAACAAATACCCCATTTAGGGGACAGGGGCATGGATATACTAAGATTTATAACAGCAGGAAGTGTTGATGATGGTAAAAGCACCTTGATAGGAAGGTTATTATACGATAGCAAAAGCATCATGATTGACCATCTGGAAGCGATAGAAAAGCAAACTAAAAACCGCGAAGATGGTGAGATAGATTTGGCATTATTGACAGATGGTTTACGTGCAGAAAGAGAACAAGGTATCACAATTGATGTTGCCTACAAATACTTTTCTACGCCAAAAAGAAAGTTCATTATAGCTGATGCTCCAGGGCATATTCAGTACACCAGAAACATGGTTACTGGTGCTTCTAATTCTGAATTGATTATCATCCTGATTGATGCAAGACATGGTGTTATCGAGCAGACAAGAAGGCACTCCATCATTGCTTCCTTATTGAATATCCCACACGTGGTTGTGGCAGTAAACAAGATGGATCTGGTAGAATACTCAGAGAATGTTTACAATAATATCCTGATTGATTATGAAGTGATGGCCAAACAATTGGGCATTAAGGACATTACCTATATACCTATTTCTGCTTTGAATGGAGATAATATTGTAGATCCTTCACAACATCTTCCTTGGTACAAAGGAGATACTTTATTGAACTTCCTAGAGAATGTTTCAATTGAGAATGACATTAATCTTACCAATAGCCGTTTTCCTGTTCAGTACGTAATTCGTCCTCAAACAGAAGAATTGCATGACTATCGTGGATATGCAGGAAAGATTATCAGTGGAATTTACAAAGTCGGTGATGCTATTACCGTATTACCTTCTGGCGTAAAAAGCAATATAAGCCTGATAGAATTGGGCGGCAAGCCAGTAGAAGAAGCATTTGCACCACAGAGTGTAATCCTTCATTTAGAAGATGATGTTGATGTGAGCCGTGGTGATGTGTTGGTGCGTGACGAAGATTTGCCACAAGTAGAACAACAACTAGAAGTATTGATTTGCTGGATGGATAGCAAACCATTAACCGCAGGTAACAAATATCTTTTCCAGATAAATAGTACAAGGGTAAGAAGTGTAGTAAAGTCTGTTGATTATAAACTAGACGTGAACAGCTTGGTAAAAGATTATTCACCTGAGAAGGTTGGATTGAATGATATAGTTAGGGCAACCATTAAAACAGCACAACCTATTGCTTTTGACAGCTATCAGAACCTTCGTGTAAACGGTGGTGCAATCTTGATTGATGAAACAAGCAATGTAACGGTGGGAGCATGTATGATACAATAGCTAGTTATGAAATATGAGTTATGAAATATAAAATCTGAGTCGATATTTTGTATCATATTTCATACTTCATATTTTATATTTATTTCTAGTGCCTTTGTGGCAAAAACAATTAATATGAACGAAGCAGATTTTATAAAAGAGTTATTTCAGCGTAACAAAAGATGTTACGGAAATTTCCCAGACAAGGAATTAGCGGAGAGTTTTATGGATGGACTCTTCAATTTTCTTTTTGCTTCCTATCAAGAGAAGTTTCAGACAGAAACTGCCTTGTCTAATCATTATACAAACCTTCGAAATACTTTCTCTGCCCTCATCTTCGAACTGATAAAGAATGAAGAGAAAGTGGAGGCGAATACAAAACTTTTTTTCGATACGCTTCCAACTATCTACAAGCATTTATTAAAAGATGCAGAGGCAACTTTGGCTTTTGACCCTGCTGCAAAGTCTATCGAAGAGGTATTGATTGCCTATCCTGGTTTTTATGCCACAGCGGTTTATCGCATCGCTCATCAATTGCATATTCAAGAAATACAAACTTTACCACGCCTACTTTCTGAGTATGCGCATAGCAAAACAGGTATAGATATTCATCCGGGAGCTACAATTGGAGAAGCATTTACGATAGATCATGGAACGGGGATTGTAATTGGAGAAACGACTATCATTGGTAATAATGTAAAATTGTATCAAGGAGTTACGTTGGGAGCATTGAATGTAGACAAGACGCTTGCTGCCAGCAAACGTCACCCTACCATAGAAGATAATGTAGTGATATATAGTGGTGCAACCATTTTGGGCGGCAAAACAGTTATAGGTAAAGACAGTATTATTGGTGGTAATGTCTGGCTCACGAATAGTGTGGAGTCTTTCTCGTTGGTTTACCATAAGAGTGAAGTAAAAGTGAGGGAGAAAGTGGTATTCACCGATGTATTGAACTTTGTAATTTAAACCCCGTCCCTAAAGAGGAGAAAAATAAGATTGCCACAAAGACACTAAGGCAGAAAGAACCACTAACAAATAGAAACATCTTTACATCATTCAAATCACCTCAAATCACAAATTATGATAGCAAATAACATTTTAGGTACAATAGGCAATACGCCGCATGTACGTATCAATAAACTTTTTGGTAACAAGCACAATGTGTATATCAAATTAGAAAAAACAAACCCAGGCGCTAGCATCAAAGATCGTATTGCTTTGGCAATGATTGAAGATGCCGAAGCAAGGGGATTACTCAACAAAGACAGCGTTATTATAGAACCAACTTCTGGTAATACAGGGATTGGTTTATCGATGGTGGCAGCTGTAAAAGGGTATAAAATCATCTTGGTAATGCCTGAAAGCATGAGCATTGAGCGTAGACGTTTGATGGCTTTATATGGTGCGGAGTTTGTGTTAACACCTCGCGAAAAAGGAATGAAAGGCGCAATTGAGAAGGCTGGCGAACTAGTAGCTTCTACGCCAAATGCCTGGATGCCTCAACAATTCGACAATCCTGCTAACACTGAAATTCACAGAAAGACTACCGCTATTGAAATATTGAATGACTTCCCTAATGGAGTAGATTATATCATAACAGGAGTTGGTACTGGTGGACACATTACGGGTGTTGCAGAAGTATTAAAAGCAAAGTTTCCTAACCTTAAGGTGTTTGCAGTAGAGCCAGAATTATCCCCCGTATTAAGTGGTGGTGCACCTGGCCCGCATCCATTGCAAGGTATCGGCGCAGGCTTTGTTCCTTCTATTTTGAACACATCTGTTTTAGATGGTGTAATCAAAGTAAGTAAAGACAATGCCTTCACTTATGCCCAAAGGGTTGCAAAAGAAGAAGGTATATTGGTAGGCGTTTCTACTGGTGCATCACTGGCGGCAGTAGCTCAAAAGCTAGAAGATATCCCAGAAGGCGCAACTGTACTCACTTTCAACTACGATACAGGTGAACGCTATTTGTCAATCGAAGGATTATTCTAATTTTTTCTAGGCTCAAAAAGCGATTTAATTGGCTCATTACAACTTTAAATGTGCTCATTAGAAGATTAAATGTGCCTATCAGAACTTTGTTTATGCCTATCCAAGGTTTAATTAGGCATAATATAAGTTTAATTGTGCCTATCAGAAGTTTGTTTATGCCTATTTAAACTCAGTTTAAGAAAATAATTTCTACACTAAATGAATAATACTAATAACGATTCTCCGGGTAAAGGCAAAGTAATCATTGCTGGTGCTGGTCCCGGCGATGCAGAATTGATTACTATCAAGCTTCAAAAGAGACTGGCTGAAGCTGATGTAATTATCTGTGACAGGTTGGTAAATCCCGACATCATTACGCTGAACGCAAAGAAAGGAGTGTTAGTATTAAATGCTGGAAAGCAAGGGTACAACGATGCTTCTATCCCTCAGGATGAGATTAATCAATTGATTGTTTCCCACGCTTTGCAAGGGCATACAGTCCTCAGATTGAAAGGTGGCGATGTGGCTTTTTTCAGTAATGTGTTGGATGAGTTATATGCTATAACGGCGAATGAAATTCCCTTCGAAATTATTCCTGGCATAACCGCTGCTGCTGGTGCTTCTGCTTATACCGGCATTCCTTTAACTGCTCGTGGATTTGCGCAAGGGGTGCAATGGATTACCTTTAATCCTAGTGCCAATTACCGTCCCGAAAAGTGGAAGTATCTGGCCGCAACCAATGATACACTTGTTTTTTACATGGCTTCCAAAAATGTGATTCATTTGGCTGAATTATTAATAAGATACATGGGTAAAAAAGATGTGGGGTTGGCAATTGTCGAGCAAGCTACAACACCTCATCAGAAAGTAAATATTACTACTTTAAAAAGATGTGCTGTTGACTTTAAAGACAAACAATTCAGTTCACCTAGCTTGGTAATTGTTGGCGATGTGGTGAATTTGTACCATCAGTTCAAATGGTTTAATGGAGAAAATGATGGAAGCCTTTTTAAGGAATTAGAGAAATAAATAATGCACAACAAGTTATTCAAATAAAGAGCAGTAAATATCGACAGAAAGATATTCACTGCTCTTTTGCTTTTGGGACTGATGATGTGTCAGCTAATCTTAACTCCTAAAATTGTTAGTCATTAGTTATAAGAAAAACGAATTATGTAGTCAAGGAGGATATCAACTTGACTACATAAAGCATTATATAGCCAAGTTGGGTGTTAACTTGACTTCCTAAAGCGTTATATAGTCAAGTTGGGTGCTAACTTGACTTCCTAAAGCGTTATCTAGTCGAGGAGGGTGCTAACTTGACATCCTAAAGCATTATATAGCCAAGTTGGGTGTTAACTTGACTTCCTAAAGCGTTATCTAGTCAGGTTGGATATCAACTTGACGTCCTAAAGAGTTATGTAGTCTTCTTTTTTGCTCATTACTTGTAAGCAGTAAGGCGAAAGCAAAATAGTAACGTACTCAAAAATAAATTAAATGTTTTTTTTACACTTATCTAAATAAGATACCTATCTTAGCACTTTCAAATTGACAATTGCTATATGGATAGTCAGAAAGCTTATGTAATTGGTGTCGACTACGGAACAGATTCGGTACGTTCCATCATTGTAAATGCCCTGACTGGAGAAGAAATTGCCGCCTCCGTTTTCTATTATCCCCGTTGGAAACAAGGACAGTTTTGCAACGCTTCGCTCAATCAGTTTCGCCAACATCCGCTCGATTACGTTGAGGGATTAGAATATACCATCAAAGATTGTCTATCCAAGGCAGGAGAAAATGTAGCTGCAAATATTAAAGGTATTTCAGTAGATACTACTGGTTCTACGCCTATTGCAGTTGATAACCAAGGTACTCCGCTTTCTTTATTACCTGAATTTAAAGACAACCCCAACGCTATGTTTGTGTTGTGGAAAGACCATACTTCTGTAAAAGAAGCTGCTGAAATTAATGCGCATGCCACTAAGTTTGAGACCAATTACCTGCAATTTGTAGGAGGTATCTATTCATCTGAATGGTTCTGGAGTAAGTTATTATTTATATTGAGAGATGATGAAATAGTAAGAAATAATATTGCTTCTTGGGTGGAACATTGCGATTGGATACCTTTTTTATTAACAGGCGGTAATGATGTAACCAAACTAAAACGCGGCGTTTGTAGCGCAGGCCACAAAGCATTGTGGGCTGCTGAGTTTGGAGGCTTACCTCCCAATGACTTCTTCGCTTCGCTTGATCCTTTGCTAGAAGGGTTTACCAATAAATTATTTACCGAAACATATACTTCGGCAGAAGCTGCTGGCACAATCTCAGAAGAATGGGCAAGCAGATTGGGGCTTCCTGCAACTGTTGTTATTGGCATAGGCGCTTTCGATTGCCACATGGGTGCAGTGGGCGGCCAAATTGAGCCATACTATCTTAGCAAGGTAATGGGTACTTCCACTTGCGACATGTTGGTAGCACCTACTGAAGAAGTAAAAGGCAAACTGATTAAAGGTATCTGTGGACAAGTGCCAGGTTCTATCATTCCAGGCATGATGGGCATGGAAGCTGGTCAGTCGGCTTTTGGAGATGCTTATGCTTGGTTGAAAAATGTGTTGGCATGGCCAGTTCAGAGTATTTTACCCCAGACATCATTGATTGATGCAACAACTGCTGAAGCTTTGACGAATGAAATTACAGACAAGATTATAGCTGAATTAAGCAAGGAAGCTGCAAAGATTACAGTAGATGAAAAAGCAGAGTTAGCAATAGACTGGCAGAATGGAAGACGCACACCTGACGCTAACCAACTATTGAAAGGCGCTTTTACTGGTTTGGGATTGGGTACTGATGCGCCTAAATTGTTTCGTGCATTAGTAGAGGCCACCTGTTTTGGTGCTAAAAAGATTGTAGATAGATTTATAGAAGAGGGCATTCCTGTGAAGGGTTTGATTGGTTTGGGAGGCGTTGCCAAGAAATCGCCATTTATTATGCAGATGATGGCAGATGTGATGAATATGCCTATCCGAATTCACAAAAGTGAACAGACTTGTGCCTTAGGTGCTGCCATGTTTGCTGCCACTGCTGCTGGAATTTATCCTAAAGTTGAAGATGCTATGGAAGTGATGGGACAAGGCTTTGATGCCGAGTACCACCCAAATATAGACTTGGTTACGGTCTATGCAAAGCGGTACCAACAATACACTGCATTGGGTGGCTTTATTGAAAACACGACAATATAATAAGACATCAACATGAAAAAAACGATTTGCTTACCTCTTCTTTCTCTCCTCTTTTTAGGTGGAAGAACCCTTGCTCAAAATGCAAAACCAACAGTCATTACCATCAACGCAAATGAAAAGGCAGGAGACATCAGTCCACAATTTTATGGGTTGATGACAGAAGAAATTAATTATTCCTACGATGGTGGTCTCTATGCAGAGTTGATAAGAAATCGTGCATTCCAAGACAATGCAAAAGTGCCCGAACATTGGAGTTTGGTAAAAAAAGGGAATGCTGATGGGCAAATAGCTTTGGATAGTATTGAGCAAAAGGGTACTGCACTTACAAGAAACCTGCGTTTGGATATTACAGCTGTTGATGGAAGTGGTAAAATAGGTATCTCTAATGATGGCTTTTGGGGCATCCCAATTCGGAAAAACAAACGCTATGTTGCATCTTTTTATGCCAAAACAAATAAGGATTTTAATGGACCACTATTCGTAACACTAGAAAGTGCCGACGGAAAAGTAGTTTTTGATAGCGCATTGGTTTCTGGTGTTTCTGGCGATTGGAAAAAATACACCGTCACATTGGCAACCAAAAAAACAACAGACACAACTTCAAATGGTCGCTTTGTAATTACTGCCAAGAACAAGGGAACCATCTGGTTTAGCCTTGTTTCTTTATTCCCACCTACTTATAACAATAGAGCGAATGGCAATAGGAAAGATTTAATGAAACTATTAGCAGCAATGCACCCGGGTTTTCTACGTTTCCCCGGGGGAAATTACTTACAGTCCAATAAAGTGGAAACCCGTTTTGACTGGAAGAAAACATTGGGTGATATTTCGCAAAGACCCACGCATGATAATAATTCATGGCACTATCATTCTTCTGATGGAATGGGGCTGATGGAATTTTTGGGATGGTGCGAGGATTTGAAAATGGAACCTTTGTTGGCGGTGTTTGACGGACTTACCCTAAACAGAAAAGTGCAGCCAATTATTGGCGACTCCCTGAATATTTACATTCAGGATGCATTGGATGAAATAGAATTTTTAAATGGCGATGCTTCTACAAAATGGGGCGCGCAACGTGTGAAGTTGGGACATCCTCAGCCATATAACGTAAAATACATTGAAATAGGCAATGAAGATTGGTTTGATAAGATTTATAAAACTTGGGATGCACGCTTTACCATGTTTTATGATGCCATCAAAGCAAAATACCCCAATTTGCAAGTCATTTCCAGTGCACACGTTACATCTAGAACGCCTGATTATGAAGATATTCACCACTACTTTTCTTTCAAACAAGCTTTTAAGCTAGCCCACAAATACGATAATTACAACCGGGCTGATGCCAAAGTATTTGAAGGAGAATGGGCTTGTAGAGAAGGCGCACCTACCACCAACTTTTTGGGTGCATTGGGAGATGCTATGTTGCTGACAGGATTGGAACGCAATGCCGACATCGTTAAAATGAGTTGCTATGCGCCTCTTTTTGTGAATATTAATCCGGGTGGGATGCAATGGAAGAGCGATTTAATTGGATACAACTCTTTTTCCAGCTATCGTTCTCCTTCCTATTATATGCAGAAAATGTTTGCCACAAATATTGGCGACCAAACAGTGAAGTCTTCTATTGCCGACGTTCCTCTTGGTTCAGACACAACAGAACAATTGTTTTACTCTGTTACAAAAGACAGTAAAAAAGGAACACTCTTTTTGAAGGTAGTGAACGTTTCTGATTCCATTCTTTCACCTGTTATTGATATTAATTCTGCAAAAGAAATAGTAGCTAATGGACAAGAAATAGTACTTACTTCCGCAAAGGTTACAGATACAAACTCCATTGACAATCCAGAGAATGTGATACCCGTTACAAGCGTTGCAAAGGGATTGAGCAATCATTTTACCTACAATTTCAAACCACATTCGGTAACGGTTTTGAAGATAATGACTAAATAAAAAGAATTCATGTACACACACATCAAACAAGAGGCTTACGAGGCAAATATGCAGTTGCCTAAGTTGGGGTTGGTTCTGTTTACTTTCGGCAATGTAAGTGCTGCAGATAGAAATTTAGGGGTATTTGCCATCAAACCGAGCGGTGTTCCATACGAGGATTTGACGCCTGACAAAATGGTGATTGTCGACTTTGATGGTCGTACTGTAGAAGGTAACTTTCGTCCTTCCTCTGATACGCAGACCCACGCTGTGTTATATAAACACTGGGAAAAGATAGGTGGCATTGTGCATACCCATTCCACTTATGCTACTTCTTGGGCACAGTCTCAAAGGGATATTCCCATATTTGGAACGACGCATGCCGACCATAATACTGTCGACATCCCCTGTGCCCCTCCTATGAGTGATGAGATGATTAAAGGCAATTATGAGTACGAAACGGGCTTTCAGATACTGAATTGCTTTGCAGAAAAGGGTTTGGATTATCAGGAAGTAGAGATGGTTTTAGTAGGAAACCACGCACCGTTTACATGGGGAAAGGTCGCTGCCAAAGCAGTGTATAATAGTGCAGTCCTTGAATCAGTAGCGCAAATGGCTTATCTGACAGCGTTGATTAATCCATCTGCTCCTCGTTTGAAAGATGCCTTGATAAAGAAACATTTTGAAAGGAAGCATGGACCGGATAGTTATTATGGGCAGTAAAACCCCTATCCCCTAAAGGGGGAAATGAGGTATGAAAATTTATTTAATCATAAACGCCCAGTCACCCCTTTAGGGGATGGGGGTTAAATCATTATTATGAAAAAGTTCTCTTATTTAATTTTGATTGCAGCAGTATTTGCGTGCAAAAGCAAACCAGCCGCAAACGTTACTCCTTCATTTTCCGTTAGTGAAGCATCTATTGGCAAGATTGACACCTCGGCTATTACAGAATACACTATCAGCAATCCTTCGGGAATGAAAGTTAGTATTCTGAATTATGGCGGTACTGTAACTAAAATCATCACAAAAGACAAAGCTGGCAATGACGGCGATGTTGTTTTGGGATATGATTCTTTGGCTGGATGTCTTCAAAAAAGCAATCCTTACTTCGGCGTTTTGGTGGGGAGATATGCTAATCGTATTGCTAAAGGCAAGTTCACTTTAGATGGAAAAGAATATAAACTGGCAACAAATAATGGCCAAAATGCTTTGCATGGTGGCTTGAAAGGTTTTGACAAAGTAATCTGGAAAGTAGAGAAACTGGCAGGCGACAGCAGCCTTCAATTAACGTATAAGAGTAAGGATGGCGAAGAGGGTTATCCAGGAAATGTAACTGCTACAGTAGTTTATTCTTTAACATCTGCCAATGAATTGAAAATAGATTATAAGGCTATAACCGATAAAGCAACGCCTGTAAACCTGACTAGCCATTGCTACTTCAATCTTTCTGCAGGTGCAGATTCTACTATTCTAAATCATATATTAATGTTGAAAGCATCTTGGTTTACACCCGTAGATACCTCTTTAATTCCAATAGGACGAATTGCTAATGTGAATGAAACGCCTAAAACGCTCCCTATGGATTTTACAGAGCCTAAGTTAATTGGCAAAGACATTGACGAAGTGAAAGGGGGATACGATCATAATTGGGTGTTGGATAGAAAAGGAAAAGGCTTAGAATTGGCTGCTACTCTTTATCACGCGACTTCAGGAAGATATATGGAAGTATATACTACCGAGCCAGGCATACAGTTTTATAGTGGCAACTTTTTAGACGGCACATTGACAAATACGAAGGGGGGAAAGAAATATGTGCAGCACGCAGCCCTTTGTCTGGAGACGCAGCATTTTCCTGACAGTCCGAATGAGCCTTCATTCCCTAATACCATCTTAAAACCGGGTGAAACCTATACGCACACTACAGTGTATAAGTTTTCGGTTAAGTAAAAGGGAGGGAATTTCGGGGTAAAATCTCAATTCAGGACTTTCAGTTAATCTTTCACTGAATGAAGTAGAAGACTTACTGAATGAAATTAAAGTCTCACTGTATGAAGTAAAAGACTCACTGATAGAAGTAAAGGGCTTACTGATAGAAGTGAAAGTCCTACTGAATGAAGTAGAAGTTGGACTGATAGAAGTAAAATGACAACTGAGGAAGAAATAAAGATAGTTTGGGCAAAAGGGTTTAAAAGATAAAAGCAATTTGCATTATTTCATTATTCAAATCATTTAATTACAATTTGAAAAATCACAATTATGATAAACTTAAAAGAATTAGAAGTTTGGTTTGTTACCGGCAGCCAACATTTGTATGGCGAAGAAACCTTACAAAAAGTAGCAGAACATTCCCAGATTATTGCCGCATCATTGAATAACGCACCACAAATTCCGGTGAGGGTAGTTTTTAAACCTACGGTAAAATCTACCGAGGAAATATTTGCGGTTTGTCAGGAAGCAAACGTGGCTAAGAATTGCATCGGCATCATCGCTTGGATGCATACTTTCTCCCCTGCCAAAATGTGGATTGGAGGATTGAAGATTTTGCAAAAGCCTTTGTTGCATTTTCATACACAATTCAACCGCGATATTCCTTGGGGAACGATTGATATGGACTTCATGAACCTGAACCAAAGCGCACATGGCGATAGGGAATTTGGTTTTATGATGACCCGTATGCGCTTGAACCGTAAGGTGGTTGTGGGGCATTGGCAAGATGAAGAATCTCTTGGAAAGATTAATGATTGGACACGTGCTGCGGCAGGTTGGTATGATTGGCAAGGTGCGAAGTTTGTTCGCTTTGGCGATAATATGCGTTATGTGGCTGTTACGGAAGGTGATAAAGTGGAAGCTGAAATAAAGTTTGGCTATTCGGTAAACACACACGGCATTGGAGACCTCGTAAAAGTAATTGATGAAGTTGGCGATGATGCGGTGGATTTTTTGATAGCAGAATATGCGGATAGTTATGTGCTGGCACCTTCTCTTTTGAAGGGAGGAGCACAACATGAGTCATTGCGTGATGCTGCACGAATTGAACTGGGATTGGAGGCTTTCTTGGTAGCAGGCAACTTTAAGGGGTTCACAGATACATTCGAGGATTTACATGGCATGAAGCAATTGCCAGGCATTGCCGCACAACGTTTGATGGCGAAGGGGTATGGATTTGCTGGTGAGGGTGATTGGAAAACAGCTGCATTGGTACGGGCGATGAAAGTGATGGGCAGTGGATTGAAGGGAGGCAACTCTTTTATGGAAGATTATACCTATCACTTTAATCCCGATAACAGGATGGTTCTAGGGGCGCACATGCTAGAAATCTGTCCTTCAATTGCCGACAAAAAGCCTGATTGCGAAATACATCCTTTGGGCATTGGTGGCAAAGCTGACCCAGTTCGTCTGGTATTTAATTCAGCGCCAGGTCCCGCCATTAATGCGTCAATAGTAGATATGGGCAACCGTTTTAGATTATTGGTCAATGAGGTAATGGCCGTTGCTTCCTTGCATACGTTGCCCAAACTTCCTGTTGCAAGGGTATTGTGGAAACCTTATCCGAATATGCACACAGGTTGTGCCGCCTGGATTTTGGCGGGAGGTGCACACCATACTTGCTATAGCCAGAATCTTACTGCCGACAATTTGCAGGACTTTGCAGAAATGAGTGGAATTGAGTTTGTTTTGATTGGAAAAGAAACGAACCTCTACCAGTTTAAGAATGAGTTGAGATGGAATGAAGCAGCGTTTAGATGATGAATGAAGTATGAAATATGAAATATGCAATATAAAATATGAGGTATGAGATCCCTTTGCTATTTTGCTTGACTTGTAATGCTTTTTTGTTTTAATGTTAGAATAGCACTTCGTATCATTTTTAATAATTCCTTTGCCTCAAAATGAATAGATAAAACTTCTTCATTGGTTAAGTAGTTCGCTGCGTTTATCAGTTCTAGCCAATAAATAGTTTCGTCACACTCCTTTTGAGCAATACTGAATTTATGAATATAGTCTGCTGTACTTTCGGCATTTTGAGCTTCCCGGATATTTGCTCCGACGGATGTTCCGGATCGTAGTAATTGCTTACTTAAAACAAATTCTCTTTTTGATTCTGATAGATACTTATATAGGTTAACACATCGCAGAGCAAAGGCAAATGATTTATCTTTTAAAATAGTTTTGTTTTCATTCATAATCTTTCAAACATAGTTCATATCTCAGCTGCTATCTTTATTTTATATTTCATACTTCATATCTCATATTTCAAATGGACTCTTATCAAAATGTTCCCCGCCATCTTCTCGCAATAGATTGTATCATCTTTGGATTTGATGGAGAGGATTTAAAAGCATTATTCGTCAAAAGAAAACTAGAACCTCAATTGGGTAATTGGTCTTTGATGGGAGGTTTCGTTAAAGAAAAAGAAAGTGTGGATGCCGCAGCTGAGAGGGTTTTATATGAATTGACGGGACTGAGTAACGTATATATGGAGCAGTTACATTGCTACGGTGAATTGGAAAGAGACACACATTCCAGAGTTGTTTCTATTGCTTATTTTGCATTGATAAAGATTGCAGATTATAATGATACCATTTTAAAAGAGCACAACGCAAGCTGGATTAGCTTGAAAGAATTACCTGAACTAATCTTTGATCATAGGCAAATGGTGGAAGATGCTAAGGAACGTCTACGCCAGAAGGTAGCAAATCATCCTATTGGTTTCGAACTACTTACAGAAAAGTTCACTTTGCGACAACTACAGACATTATATGAAGCCATCTACGAAACTGTTTTGGATAAAAGGAACTTCTCGCGTAAAATATTCGCCCTAGACATTATCAGAAATACAGGGGAGAAGGAAAGGTCTACCTCTCGTAAGGGATCTTTTTACTTTGTATTCGAGGAAGAAAAATATAAACAATTAGAAAAGGATGGACTGAAATTTATTTAAACTTCCGTCCATCCTTCTCGTGAAAACGTAATTAACAATCGGCTATTTATCAGAAGTCGAATTTATTTTACCATCCTTAGCTGGTATAACTCCTGCTTTCAACTTTATATTCCCCTTCGACAAGTTAGAAGTATTAATTTTCTTAAACTTCTTAGTATTAGGTGCAGTTTTAGCATCTGTCATAACTGTATTAGTGGGTTTTGTTTGTCCCAAAACAGCTTGAGCTTTTGTCGCGCTCACCAGCAATAACAAACCAGACA
>CANGFK010000018.1 GCA_947452925.1 Chitinophagaceae bacterium
GGTGTTGGTGGTGATGGTAGTCCTGTTGTACCTTTTGATGGCGGCATGAGTTTGATGCTTGCTGCAAGTGGTATTGGCTATGCTGCAAAGAAGATAAAAGGGAGACATGATGCAGAAAGGAAACGCTTTCTGTAGAGACAGGTTGCTTTTATAATTTGAGCCATTTATTTTAAGTGTAGCAAATTAGTTTGAAGCTTATAACACCACTTCTTTAGATGTATATTAGCATAATTGGATGAGAAGTGAGTAGTTTTGGCGTTGTAAAATGTAAGCAAGTCGTGGTGATATATTATAAGTCATTCTGTATCCATAATCATCATGCCGTAATTAATCTAAATGAAAAGTACTGCGCATCGTTCAATCAATTTTTTATCTATAACTACCATCTTGTTGTTGGTGGTATTCTCTGTTAATGCACAGCAAATAGCCTTTCCTGGTGCAGAAGGTGCCGGGCGTTTTACAAGTGGTGGAAGAGGAACTCCATCTAGTCCCACTACTGTTTTTGAAGTGACAAATCTTACGGATGTCAATTCGGTTGGTTCATTACGCTATGCCTGCTCTCAATCCACTACTAAGTATCCCAATCGTACAATTATATTTCGAGTATCAGGTACCATTCATTTGAAATCGAAATTGTCCATTCCTGCCAACACCACTGTTGCAGGGCAAACTGCACCCGGAGATGGCATCTGTATGGCAGATTATCCTGTTACACTAAACGGTAATAATATCATTGTTCGCTATATGCGGTTCAGGATGGGAGACAAGAACCAACTGAAAACGAATATAACAGGTTGTGGGGTGCCTGTTGCTCCATTTACAGATACTACTTGTTTGCCATTGAAGACTAGCGGAGGAGATGACGCTTTTGGAGGACTGTACAACAATAATATTATCATCGACCATTGTACAGTAGGATGGGGAGGTGATGAATCCTTAACCATTTATAGAGGAGACAGTTTAACGCTTCAATGGAATTTTATAACTGAGGGATTAAACTATTCCTATCATTTTGAGACGGGTGATGCGGACTTCGAACATCATGGATATGGTGGTATCTGGGGCGCCCTTCATGGGACTTTTCATCATAATTTGTTTGCTCATTTCAAAAGTCGTAATCCTCGCTTTGCTGGTAACAGTTCTTATCCCGCAGGCTCCATTGAAAGTGTAGATTTTAGAAATAACGTCATCTATGATTGGGGACTTTTTACTGCTTATGGCGGAGAAGGGGGACATTATAACATCGTAAATAACTATTACAAGTCGGGACCTTCTACAGGTTCAGCAAATAGATTCCGTGTTGTGAATGTGGACAGTAGTGTTGCTGATGGTTATGCGCATTATTATTTGTCTGGAAACTATATGTACGGTTCTGCTGCTATCACCAAAAATAACTGGACAGGCGCCTACATGATGAGTGGCAAAGCGGCTGATACTGTAATTTCAAAGGCTAGTACGCCCTATATCCCCAATTATCTCCCTTCCTTTACCAATACTGCACAAGAATCTTATGATACAGTGCTAAAAAGTGCAGGTGTAACTATACCTAGAAGAGATACGCTTGACCAACGTATTGTGAATGATGTGGAGAATAGAATTGGCCGATTGATTGATGTACAGGGAGGATACCCACATGCTACACCCTATTCAGCAACTGTTAATGCCTGGCCTACACTTAATTCATCACCTGCCCCTACAGATACAGATCATGATGGTATGCCAGATAGTTGGGAAACTGCAAATGGACTTAATCCAAATAATGCAGCTGACAGAAGTGTTGTTGCAGCAAATGGGTATACCAATCTGGAAAATTATCTGAATGGAATAAAGGCTTCTACCATTCCTATTCCTACCAATATTGCAACAGCAACATGGCCATTGTTAACCGACCAAGCTCCTGTTGTAGTAGGAAATGTAACTGCCACTAGTCAGGTAGTAGGCAATTCACTCTCGGGCGTCACTTATGGGACTACTTTTGGTGGTGTGAATGGTTGGCAGAAATTAGGAACCGTTTCTTCTTTGCCTACGGCTTATAATGCAAATGCTTATCTGGAATATAAAGTTAAACCCGCTACAGGTAAAATATTTACAGTGAATGCTATTGGATTGGGGGCATTAGGTGGTGCTTCTACTACCATTAAAGCTGCCATCTATTACTCTTTGGATAGTTTTGCTACTTCAAAACCAGTAGGTAATTGCAATTATAACGGTAATTCTACAGCTGCTACAACCACTACTCCTATAGCATTAGTTAATGCCAATACAGGCACTCTGGCAAGTGAACAAGTGGGATCTATACCAACGTTTATCACTGTTCCGCCCAATCAGTCCTTGGCAGTGAGGGTGTATGTGTGGAATAGTAGTACAGGCAATTGTTACTTTGCTAACCAGCATGTAACCATCAATGGGATTACTTCAGATGCACCTCTCTCCGTGAATCTGCTTGACTTCTCATCAATCCTGGTTAATAATAAAGGAAAGCTGATCTGGAATACGGTTAATGAAATCAATATGCAAGGTTATGAAGTAGAAAGAAGCACTGATGGAAAGGCATTTGTTTCAATTGGTAGTGTAGCTGCGAAAAACCAGACTTCAAACACGTCCTATCAGTTTATTGATGAAACTAAGCTTGAATCAGTTGCTTATTATCGGTTGAAGATGAAGGAAAGAGATGGCAGCATCAAGTATTCATCGGTTATTACTGCTAAAACTAGCTTGGATGACGTGATTTCGATTTATCCAAATCCTGTTACTACACACGTTACATTTTCCTATAATAGGGTCGGGGCAAATGCATCATTGAGCGTGTATTCTATTCAAGGTAAACAACTGATATTCCATCCACTAGAACAAGGAAGTGTTCAATCAACCATTAATCTTTCTGGTTTGGCAACGGGTAATTATTTATTGATGCTAAACAACGGAAGTGAGGTATTGAGTAAAATGATTTTGAAGAAATAGTCAAATCTTACTTTCTGTGTTATGACTGTCACTTAAACTATTTTTTTAAGTGGGGAGGACTCCGCTCTCCAACTGCCAAAGAAGCAAAAGAATACATTAAGGAAAACGTATTAGGGGAGGATGGAAACCATAACCGATACTTTTGCAATTCATTCTTAAATGCAAGTTAGATGATGCTTAAACTAAAGGGAACTATCCTGATTCTGTTAATGATTGGCTTGTTGCAAAAAGCAGTTGCGCAAGACTCTATCCCTCTGTGGCCAAAAGGTAAGATGCCCAATACCAAAGGATTGGTGATGACAGACAGCATCTTTAATGAACGTTACCAACGGATAGGCACACCCAGAATGTATGCGTTCTTTCCATCCAAACAGGAGAACAGAAATGCAGCTGTAATCTTATGTCCCGGTGGAGGATATCATCATTATGCACACGTCAGTACTTTTCAGGTTGCCAAATGGTTCAATACCATGGGCATTAGCGCTTTTGTACTGGTCTCTCGCTTGCCACATTCACCCGATTTAGTGGAGCGTTCCAAAGCTCCTTTGCAAGATGCACAAAGAGCCATCCGCTTGATTCGGGCTAATGCGCAAGCATGGAACATCAACCCAGATAAGATTGGGGTCATGGGCTTTTCTGCTGGTGGTCATGTTGCCTCTACATTGGGCACGCATACCGAAGATATTTCTGCCATCGGCGACTCATTGGATAGATTATCCTTCAATCCCAACTTTATGTTGTTGGTTTCCCCCGTAATTACAATGGGGGAGTTTGCGCACAAGGGTAGCCGTGAGAATTTATTAGGAGAAAATCCTTCCAAAGAATTAATTGAAAAGTATTCTTCCGAGCTTCAGGTTACGGCGAAGACACCCCCTGCTTTTATTGTAGTTGCTGAGAATGATAAAACCGTTCCTCCCCAAAATAGTCTTTTGTTTTACAATGCCTTGCGTGCAAAGAACGTCTCTGCTTCCTTGCATGTGTTTCCCTTTGGTGGGCATGCCATTGGGTTGCAAAACAATCCCGGCAGTACCAAATTGTGGAAAGAATTGTGTGAGTTCTGGTTGATTGAAATGGGGGTTGTGAAAGGAGATTAATTTGAGATTAACCAGATGATAATTCAAAGCCCATGTAGTGTTTTGATGTTTTAATAAATAAGAACTGATTTAATTTGGCGTATTCTGATTTAATCACTTATTTCACAAACTAGTAATCGCTAAGTCTGTATGCAATCTCCCCAACGTTACATAGCTCATTTTGATCTGGATAGCTTTTTTGTAAGCGTGGAGTTGTTGAATAATCCCACTCTAAAAGGAAAGCCCATTATAGTTGGCGGTTCCAAAGACAGAGGGGTGGTGAGTACCTGTAGTTATGAAGCAAGAAAGTTTGGTGTGCACAGTGCCATGCCTATGAAAAAGGCGATGGAGTTGTGTCCCGATGCGATATTGGTTCATGGGGCGCGAGGAGAATACAGTAGATTCTCCAGATGGGTTACCGATATTATTGCGGCGAAAGCACCATTGTTTGAGAAAGCTAGTATTGACGAGTTCTATATTGATCTAACCGGAATGGATAAGTTCTTTGATCCGTATCAATGGACGATTGATTTACGTGCCGAGATAATTGAGAAAACGCAGTTACCTATCTCGTTTGGATTAGCTACTAACAAAATGGTCGCCAAGATTGCTACTGATATGGCAAAGCCAAATGGATATCTCTTTGTACAGCCCGGTATGGAACAAACTTTTCTTGCGTCACTTCCCGTTAATAAGTTCTCTGGGGTGGGTGATGTAACTCATAAGGCATTGAATAAGATGGGAATAAATACCATCGGTGATATACTAGAAATCCCGCTAGCTATATTAGAGAAAAAACTTGGCAAATGGGGGATAGATCTGTATAATAAAGCAAGGGGAATTCATAATGGGCAGGTAAACAACTACCATGAGGCTAAGTCTATTTCAACCGAAAGTACTTTTGAAGAGAATACGTCTGATATGAAATTTATTTTAAAAGAATTGGTAAGGATGACAGAGAGAGTGGGCTTTGAGCTACGTAAAGAAGAGAAACTAACAGGCTGTGTTGCGGTGAAAATCAGGTATGCCAACTTCGAGACAACTACCAAACAAGCTGCCATCAATTTTACCTTTAGTGATGACGAGTTGATTGCTGCTGCCATGCAACTATTTCATCAATCGTATAAAACTGATAAGCCAATTCGTTTATTAGGTGTACGACTTAGTGAGATAAGTAGTCACTCATTACAAGGCAGTTTATTTGATAGTCCCGAAAAGAAAGTAAACCTCTACAAGGCAATAGATGATGTGAAAAATAAATATGGTAGAGGTGCGTTGAAGAGAGCTAGAAGCTAGATGAATAATCCCACCACTTGGTGATGTGTCTTAGGGAGTCTTACATCATTTCTTTCAATAACCTTACAACAGTATCAATCTCTTTATAGGTATTATGCTTGCTAAAGGAGAATCGGATGGTGACCAGGTTGGGGTCGTTGTTTACAGCTTGCATCACATGGCTGCTCACATTGGAACCGCTCGAACAAGCGCTACCACCACTCGCGCAGATATTGTGGATGTCTAAATTGAATAAAATCATCTCACTCTTTTCTGTCTTCGGAATGCTGATGCTAAGTACTGTATAGAGGCTGCTACCTGCAACATCGCCATTAAAAACAGCAGAAGGAATGTGCTTTTGCAACTGTTCCATCATATACAGTTTCACACTTTTAATATAGGTACTGTCAGCCTCATAGTTAGTAGAAGCAATCTCCAATGCTTTTGCAAAGCCAACAATCCCATAAAGGTTCTCGGTGCCTGCACGCATATTACGTTCTTGTGAACCACCCAAAAGAAAAGGCTTAATCTTTACATTTTCATTGATATATAAAATGCCTACTCCTTTCGGCCCATGAAACTTATGCGCAGCACCGGTTATAAAATGTACGGGTGTATTGCGTAGGTTGATAGGGTAATGTCCGACAGTTTGTACGGTATCACAATGGAAAATGGCATTGTATTGCTTGCACAAATCACCCACAGTGTATATGTCCAACAAGTTGCCTATCTCATTGTTGGCGTGCATCAAAGTAACCAAACATCTTTCGGTGCTTGTAGCTAGTAAATCTGCGAGGTTATCTAAGTCTATATGTCCATTAGGCAATAGCTTCACAAAAGATAAAGTAACTGCCCCTGTCTGGTGCAAATGTTCTACGGTATGAAGCGTGGCGTGGTGCTCGATGGGGGAGGAGATGATGTGCAAACACCCCAAATCTCTTACGGCTGCATTGATTGCCATGTTGCTACTCTCTGTTCCGCCTGAAGTAAAGAATATCTCCGAAGGATGTGCATTCAATAACTTAGCCACTTGCTTTCTAGAATTCTCTATCGCCAATCTACTCTCTCTTCCATAACTATAAATAGAGGATGGATTGCCAAAGTGAGTAGTTAAATACGGCATCATCACTGCCAAAACCTCCGCATCAAGTGGAGTAGTAGCTGCGTTATCGAGATAGATTCTTTCTTTCATTCTTTTGAGTATTAGGTTTCAAGTATAAGGTATTAAGTAAGGAAGTCGCTTGCTTAATACCTAATACTTAAAACTTAGAACTTATGAGCTCATTCCTTCCCTTATGTCCTGCATAATTCTGTGTGCAATATTATCAGCGGTTACCTCAGATGCACTCTCTGCATAAATACGAATGATCGGCTCAGTATTGCTCGTGCGAAGATGAACCCAGTCATTGTCGAATTCTATTTTAAGTCCATCTTCTGTATTGATGGGGTTCTTCTTGTATTTCTTTTGAATGTGTGCAAACACTTTCTTCACATCAACGCCACCTTCCAGCTCTATCTTATTCTTACTCATAAAGTAATTGATATACTGATTACGTATTTGTCTTGCGGTCTTCTTTTCGTGTGCAAGATGCGTCAGAAACAATGCAATTCCAATCAAAGCGTCACGACCATAATGTAGGTCTGGAACAATGATGCCTCCATTTCCTTCTCCACCAATTACTGCATTTACCGCTTTCATCTTGGTAACTACATTTACTTCCCCAACGGCACTAGGTGTATATTCTCCTCCATGATGGATAGTTACATCTTTTAGTGCCCTCGTGGAAGACATATTGCTTACCGTATTTCCTTTTTTATGTTTTAATATATAATCAGCAACTGCTACCAAAGTATATTCTTCCCCAAACAAACTTCCGTCTTCACAAACAAAGCAAAGTCTGTCCACATCCGGATCTACCGCTATCCCCAAGCTTGCTTTTTGCTTGGTCACTTCATTGCACAATTCTCTAAGGTGCTGTGGAAGTGGTTCGGGATTATGTGCAAACTGACCAGTTATTTCTGCATTCAATACGGTGTAAGTTTCTACACCCAATGCTTTCAATAAAGCTGGAACAGCTGTTGCACCCGTACTGTTGATGGCATCAATAACTATCTTAAAATTAGACTTTGCAATAGCCGCAACATCAACTAAAGGATAGTTGACTACAGCCTCAATGTGTTTGTCAAGAGCCGTCGTGTCGGTAATATAAGAACCCAATTTATCTACAGAAGCAAAGTTGTAATTATCTGTAGCAGCCATTTCTAAGATTGCAGCGCCATCGTCACCACTGATAAATTCACCTTTACTATTTAATAATTTAAGTGCATTCCATTCTTTGGGGTTATGGCTTGCAGTTAATATAATACCTCCCGCAGCTTGATGAAAACCCACAGCCATTTCTACCGTTGGCGTGGTACTTAGGTCGAGGTCAATAACGTCTAACCCCAATGCATTCAAAGTATTAATTACAAGACCTTGCACCAACTTCCCACTAATTCTCCCATCACGCCCGATAACAATCTTTTTATTATTATTTTCTGTTGATTGACCAAGAATCCAAGTGCCATAAGCAGCCGTAAACTTAACAATATCTATTGGACTAAGCGAGTCTCCAACTCTACCTCCAATGGTGCCTCTGATACCTGAAATACTCTTTATTAATGACATAGAATGACGTTTGTTTTGAATGAAAATGGGGAGGTGCAAACATAAACGAAAAGTTTTTTCCGACAGTGCTTAATTTTTACATCCTATCTTAGCCCGATGAAGAAAACGGCGTGGTACAAAGATTGGTTCAACTCTCCCTACTATCATTTATTATATCAGAATAGGAATGACGATGAGGCTCAAGCCTTCATTAATAGATTGATTGCGTACTTGCAACCCAAAGAAAAAGCGACAATGTTGGATGTAGCTTGTGGCAAAGGCAGGCATAGTAAAGTGTTGGCAGATATGGGGTTTGATGTAACCGGAATTGATTTGGCAGAGGCCTCCATTGCAGAAGCAATGCGGGATGAAGCAGACAATTTGCATTTTTATCAGCATGATATGCGCCACCTTTTTAGGGTTAATTATTATGATTATGCATTCAATTTCTTCACCAGTTTTGGCTATTTCAAAAAACAACGAGACCATGACAATGCCATCCGAACCATCACACAAAGTATAAAGCCAGGAGGAATATTTGTGATTGATTACCTCAATGTGCAATATGTTTCGGATAGACTAGAAAGTGAAGTGACAACTGTTGTAGACGATGTACACTTTTACATTACTAAATGGGAAGATGAAACAAACTTCTACAAGCAAATTAAAATAAGCGAAGGCAAAAAGGCAATGTCAGACCATGCCCACACCGAAAGAGTTGCAAAATTTAAATTGGAAGATTTCAAAAGAATGTTAGCTGGTCAACACACAGAAGTAATTGCTGTATTTGGAGATTATGATTTAGGCGCTTACAACATAAAGATCTCTCCACGGATGATAATTATAGCGAAGAAGTTGTAATGATAGCCCTCCCAACATTTGAAACAAACAATTTTTGACTTCAGAAAAGTAAATTCTGATTTGAGAAAAGCAAATTCTCAAGTCAGCAAAGCAAATCCTGATACTAAAAATACACTGTAGCAACCTAAAAGGGTCAGGCAATTATTAGAAACAGTAAACTTATTTATCTATTTAACCGAAAGAGAATCCAGCAAAGTAATCCGCCTCCAACAATACTCTTTAGTGTTTTTATTGCCTGAGAAATCTGATTTCTAGCCACTTGATATTGTATCTGCATAATGTCGCATATTTCCTCGTAGCTAAGATTCAGGTAGTATTTCAGGTAAATAATCTCTCTTTGCCTATTGGGAAGTTTGGCCAATGCGGCAATCAGCTGCATAACCCTTTTCTTATCTTCCTCACTACTTATTACAAAAGATTCATGACTCATTTGGAAGTTTGTGCTTGTCTGACCATCGTAGTTGGTAGTCTTCTTTGCTTTTTCTACAATCTTCAGCAACTTATACTTCATCGCTTTGATGAGGTATGCCTTAATAGATTGAACTGGAGGAGGGGCTTTTTGATGCCATAAATCCAGAAAAAGCTCTTGTATTGTGTCCTTTATTACTTCTGTGTCATCAGAGAGTTTACATCCATACTTAAACAAGTCAGGAAAGTATTTGCAAAACAACTCCGCCAAAGCATCTTTCCTGCCTTGTCTGAACTGTTCCCAAATTATCGTATCATTTTCCTTGTCGCTCATAATTTTTTTATTACCCAATGTTACATTGTTATATTCGCTAGCACTTAATCATTAAATATTAAACGAACGAATAAAAATGGCTATGAAACAGGTGGAGGAAATATTGGTGGACGAAGGGTTTGTTGACTGGGCTTCGAACCAAACTTCTCAAAATGCTGCTGAATGGAAGCAATGGATGGTGGAGCATCCAGAGCAAAAGAACAGCGTTGAAGAAGCATTAAAGTTGTTCAAATATATGAAACTTGCTGAAACAAATGTAAGTGAAAATATAATTGAACAAGAAAAAAACAGGTTACTAAATTCTTTGAGCGAGCAAAAGAAACCAGCAAAAGTGGTTCAGTTGAATCGTTTCAAATGGATTGCATCTGTCGCCGCTTGTGCGATTCTATTGGTTGGAGGAGCTTATGTTTTTAATGCCTTGTATGGCAACACTGAACAAAAGACAGGTTACGGACAGATCGCCGAAAAGAAATTGCCTGATGGAACTTCCGTTTTGCTCAATAGTAATAGCTCAGTAAAGTATGCTGCCAATTGGGAAAAGGCAAAGGTTAGGGAAGTTTGGATTGAAGGAGAGGCATTTTTTCATGTAACCAAAAAAGTAGATCATCAACGTTTTGTCGTGCATGGGGACAAGTTTGACGTAATTGTTACAGGAACAAAGTTTAATGTGCTTAATCGCAAGGATCGCCAAACAATTATGCTGCAAGAAGGTGGTGTAACTGTTCACTTTTTGAACGGTAGAGAAATTAAACTAACTCCGGGAGAATCTATTGAGTACAATGGATCTGTGGTTAATGTAGATAACCTGAAACCAGAAAAAGCCAAGCAAGAAAAGGTTTTGGCATGGGTGAACAAGCATTTGTATTTCGAAAATACAAATATGCTGGAAGTGTGTAAGAAGATTAATGAATTATATGGATTAGACATGGAACTGGGTGCAGATAGTGCCTTAATCGCTAAAAAGACCATGACTGGTATTCTCCCCAACGATAATATAGATGTGTTACTTCAGTCTCTGGAGGCGACTTCAGAGTTTAAATTGGAGCGTAGAAATAACAAGGTCATTGTAAACTTACCAAATCAATAAAAAAGGATTTTTTAATAATTTAACTGTACTGTTTATGAGGAATTCCAGATTGTTCTTGGAGAGGGTTGTTTTTCTATTCCCCTTGTTTGTATGTTCAATAGTTGTCTCTGCAGCACAGAATGAGGGGGCGAATCAGAATATTTTTCATTATGCTGTTAGCAATCAGGTTGTAACAAAAAATCAAAAGCAGAACCTCTTTTCTGTATTGAAAGACCTGAATAAATCACGTGGTGTTTACTTCCTATTCAGTGATTCATCGATAGCTAACAAGCAAGTATCCGTTCCTGATATGAATGGGTTTATAGAAGAAATTCTTAGTGAACTACTAAAGAATACTGGGTTGAAATATAAAAAGATTTCAAGAAATACTTTTGTAATTACCTCTGACAAATCGCCAAGCGCAGAGAAATCTCCTGAAGGGAATCTATATAATCTAGTAGAGACACCATATGGTGAGTTACGTTTTGCCTCTGTGAACTCAGCGTACTATGCTCCTCCCCGAAAAATTATCGGAAAAATTGTTTCTGGCAAGGACGGTAAACCTTTGGAAGGCGTTTCTGTAAAGGTAAAAGGACAGAAAATTGGAACCACCACTAAAGAGGATGGTTCTTTTACATTAGAAGTGCCGGACAATGCAACATTGGAGTTTTCAGCAATTGGTTACTTAACAACAACTGCTAAACCCAATGCCTCTGGAGTGGTGAGCATAACGCTACAAGAAGCAGCTTCTGATTTAGAAGATGTGGTGGTGGTAGCTTATGGTACCCAGAAGAAATCTACTTTCACAGGGGCCGCTACAACAGTAAATACCCAGATGATTGAAGATGTGCCACGTACTTCTTTTCAGGAAAGTTTGCAAGGAAATGCAGTAGGGGTTTTGTCCACCAACGGTTCTGGTCAGCCTGGTGGCGTGCCTTCTATCAGAATCAGAGGTATTGGTTCTGTAAGTGCCTCTAGTGCTCCGTTGTATGTAATCGATGGTATTCCGGTTGTTTCTGGTGATATTTCTAATGGGTTCAATTCAAATACTATTGCAGCCCTCAATCCTTTGGATATTCAGAGTACGGTGGTATTGAAAGATGCTGCTGCTACTGCTTTGTATGGGTCAAGGGGTGCTAATGGAGTTATTATAGTTACTACTAAAAAAGGAAAGGCAGGTAAGAAAACGTTAGTAGATAGCCGGATTCAAACAGGTATCACTTTCACAAACACGTTGAGTAATCCTTTGTTCAAGACACTTAGTACATCTCAGATGTTGGAATACTTGCGTGATGCTTGGAAAAATTCTCCCACTTATGCGCAAGACGACTTCAATGCGGCTCTAGCGGCAAATGTGCCTGACACTACACACAATACAGATTGGTTCAAACAAGTATTACGTACAGGTAAATATTCCAATGCTTCTATCAGTGTGAGTGGTGGTAGTGAGAAAACAACATTCTATGTTTCTGGTGGCTTCTATCAGCAAGATGGTATACAAAGAGGTACAGATTACCAAAAAATAACAACTTTGGTGAATGTGACCCACAAAGCCTCTGATAGATTCTCATTAAGTGCTAGCATTGCCGGCACCTATCAAATGGCCAATAGCTCGATTGTTGGAGCTGTATTTCAGAACCCTACTAGAGCTATGTATCGTTTGCAAAACTGGCTCACCCCAACCAATTCAGATGGTACTTACAGGACAGATTTTAATAACGGCTATAATCCCGCAGCAGTGCAAAGTGCTGATATAAGACGTACCACCACCTATGTGTTGAGAGGAGTAACTAATGGCGTTTATAAAGTAGCAAAGGGGCTAACCTATGAAACCACATTGGGCATAGACTTCAGTCATGCTTACAATTTAACTTACAATGACCCTCGTTATGGTAATGCAAATGCTGCTGCAGGAGGATCAATCAGCAATTATGCGGGAGATATAGCCAACTGGATTTGGACAAACATCGCGCGTTACAAGAAGACAATCAATGGAAGCAACAGCTTTGAAGTATTTGCTGGTTATGAAGCTTCAAAAAGAACTGATGCCAACATCAACGCTACTTCCTACAACTTGGCTCAACTCAATTTGTACTCTATTGCAGATGGGGCTCGTCCTGGACTACCAACAAGTACGGTAGAGCCTAGTAGCTTAGTTTCTCAGTTCGCAAATGGTACTTATAGCTTCATGAACAGATATTATGTTTCTGCTTCTGCCAGAAATGATCGCTCTTCAAGATTTGGTGCAGTAAAAGATGGTCAGTTCTGGAGTGTTGGAGCCGGTTGGGATATTTTTAAAGAGAAATTTTTCAATGTAAAGTGGATCTATGAATTAAAGCTTAGAGGTAGTTATGGTAGAACGGGTAACTCTATTGGTCTATCAAACTACGGGTCTTATGGGTTGTACGACATTACAACATCTTACAATGACCAACCGGGGATGACTTTTTCTCAATTAAAGAATGATGCCCTTACTTGGGAAAAGAACTATCCTCTAAATATAGGATTTGAAGCTTCTTTCCTCAAAAACAGAATTGCTACCTCATTCGACTGGTATACTCGTAAAACAACCGACTTGATAGTTAATTTGCCAATTGGCGCAACCAACGGTATCACTTCTGTGAGTGGAAACTTCGCAGAAATGCGGAATGAAGGGTTTGAGATAATTGTAAATACAGTAAATATTATCCCAAGAAAACAAGGAGCATTTAAGTGGACAAGCCAGGTTAACTTCTCTGTAAACCACAACAAGTTGTTGAAATTCAACAGATCTACTGCGGGAGATTATGTAAGGGAAGTAGGTGGCGATTATTACCAATGGTACTTGAAAACTTATGATGGTGTAGATAGTACAAATGGACAAGCCTTGTGGAGATATAGTGTAGATTCTGCTGGAAAAGTAAAAGATACTTCTACATGGTCAAGAGCTGGATATGCTAAGCAAGGAAGTGCACTGCCTAAGTTCTATGGTTCATTCACCAATGTGATCAGTTACAAGCGCTTTAGTCTGTTAGCACAAATTTACTTTAGCTGGGGTAATAAGATATATGATGAGAATGGAATTTTTAATAGTTCTGATGGTTCTACAGGGTTCAGTGCTACAGGAAATGTTTCTTATTATGATTACTTGCACAGGTGGAAGAAACCAGGTGATAAAACAGATGTGCCTGCCCCGGTATATCTAGGTACACAGACTGGTCTTTCCAATCAACCATCAACTAGATTTTTGTATGACGGAAGTTACATCAGACTTAGAGACGTGATGCTTTCTTATGATTTTCCTGCTAAAATTTTGTCTAAAGCAAAACTGTCTACAACAAAAGTGTATCTAAGGGCTAGTAACATATTCACTTACAGAAAAGATAAGCGTCTATATTATGACCCAGAAACACCTGTTGATGGTACCATCAACCTAAGACCACCTTCCGGTATTACCATACTTTTAGGTGCTAACATTAACTTCTAGTAACCAACATTTTTAAAGAAATTATCATGAGAATATTCAAAATTTTTATTCCCCTAGTCACTATAGTTTTAGTTAGTGTTTCTTGCAGCAAGAGCTTTACTGATTTTAAACCTTCTACTTCCATCATTGCAGATAGTGCTATAACAAGCGTCTACAATGTTCGAGTTGCAGTAAACGGATTGTATGCAAGCATGGCAAATGATGGTTATTATGGTAGAGTCGCCATATTGTGGCCTGACCTTACTGCCGATAATGTGTACAGAAGTCTTCAGTCTGGAGCTAGGTTTACAGGTTGGTCTATTCAATCTTCTACTTCCGTAACATCAAGTGATTCGTATGCAAGTGGCATGTGGCAACAACTGTATTCAATCATCATCAATGCAAATACAATTATAAATAAAGCACCATCATTAGCTGCTACTGGAGTTGATTCTCTAGAGTTACGTCAGTTGATAGGTGAATCTTATGCTGCCAGAGCGCTTGCTTATTTTGATCTTGCACGCTTCTTCTCGTATTCATACACCAAAATGAATTACAAAACTGCTGATACATCTGGTAAAGGTGTGACCACAGATTTAGGTGCTGCTATAGTATTAAATTCATATCCAGCGGACATGTCGCAGATAGTGTATCCTGTTCGTTCTAAAATTACAGAAACGTATGCTCAGATAGAAAGCGATATTGCTAGTGCATTGAGCTACCTGCCTGCAAATGGAAATGTGATGTCAAGAGGGCAGGTTGATCCTACTCTTTTCAAAATCAGATTGAATGCGCTTTCTGTAACCGCGTTGGCTGCTAGGGTTTATCTATATGAAGCAAAATATAACGAAGCTATTCAAGCAGCAACGTCTGTAATTAATAGTGGTCGATATTCTCTATTACCAGCTTCTACCTTAGTAAATGATTTTCATACCAAAGGAAATAATGAAACCATATTTGAGCTAGCCAACACTTCTTACAACAACCAAGGCTCAAATAGTATTGCTTATATATTCAATCAGAATGGCTACGGAGAAATGCTTGCACCTGATACAATGTACAAAATATATGACACAACAGATGCAAGAAGAGGGTTTATTACATTAGGAAGACGTAATAGTTATGGTGGAGAAAACCCTTGTTACATCATCAATAAATACAGCAATATCACCAACTACGAAGAGAATATCAAATTGTTCCGTCTCTCCGAAATGTATTTAATAAGGGCAGAAGCATTAGGGTATTCAAATATTGCTTCAGCTTATAACGATATCAAAACGGTTGCTTCTGCCAGAAATGAAATACTAGGTGCAGCACCTACCACGGCCACTACTTTCTTTCCTATGATAATGTTGGAAAATAGAAAAGAATTTGCGTTCGAAGGACATCGTATGTTTGATCTTAATAGGGTTCATGATCCATCTAAAACAGATCCTGCAACCACTTATGGATTCGTGCATTACAACACCCAAGCAAAGACGATTACAAGAGGAGGAACTATGACAAGTATCTATCTTCGTTTGAGTCTTTTTCCAATTCCTTATTCAGAAACGCTAAGAAATTCAGGACTTATCCAGAATTACAAATACTAAATTTAATAAGTTCTCTTTCAAAGGGTATTCATTCAGCAAAGAATGGATACCCTTTTTCTTTTAGTATTCCTCATCTGAAATCCACTTGTAAATTAATAGCAATACACACGCACACAAAGTGACTTCTTTATGCGTTTTATTTATCAAAGCTCGCATTAATACACTTTCTTTCGAGAGATGCATTACCACGCACGAGAGTAACACTATCCGGCACGAGAGTAACACTATCCGGCACAAGAGTAACACTATCCGGCGCGAGAGTAACACTATCAGGCACGAGAGTAACACTATCCGGCACGAGAGTAACACTATCAGGCGCGAGAGTAACACTATCCGGCGCGAGAGTAACACTATCAGGCACGAGAGTAACACTATCGGACACGAGAGATGCAATATCTCGCAAAAGACGTCGATTTTTAGAGAAAAAGAACGATTGCTTTTAGTTGATAAGCACAATTTATCCGTTCTTTCAAATCCAAGAGTTGCACAAATAAACCCCTTCAACTGTATTTTTGACGGATGAATGAAAAAATAGTGATGTTTCAAAATAGATTGCTCAAAGTGTATAAGCACAAAAGCAAACAAGCCTCTCGGCAAAACATCTCTTGTTATCGTGTTTATGATCATGACCTCCCCGAATTCCCCTTTTGTATAGAGTTATATGATGACAAGGTTTATCTGGCCGAATACCTTCGCCGTCACGGTATGTCTGATGAAGAACACGAACAATGGTTGGAGGAATGTATCGAAGTAATTTGTGGAATATTACCAGTCGATGATGCCAATGTATATATCAAACAACGAAAAAGAAAGTCAAACAGGCTAGACCAATACGAAAAAACGGATACCAAAGCAGAATACTTTTCAGTAGCAGAACAAGGGCTTCAGTTTTTGGTAAACCTCACAGATTACTTAGATACGGGACTGTTTCTAGATCATCGGATAACCAGACAGATGGTGCGCAATGAATGCAAAGACAAGCGTGTACTTAACTTATTTGCTTACACAGGCTCTTTCTCTGTTTATGCTGCGGCAGGAGAAGCCGCATCGGTTACAACTGTTGACTTATCAAAGACATACCTCACCTGGGCAGAACAGAACTTGGAACTGAATAACCTAAAGGATGATACTAAACACTTTTTTGTTCATGCAGATGTCAAACAATACTTAAAGACGCTACCGCCAGATAGTTTCGATTTAGTAATAATCGATCCACCTACTTTCAGTAACAGTAAACGGATGAAGGACTTTCTGGATATTCAACGTGACCACGTAGAACTATTGAATGATCTGATAGGTGCAACTACTCCCGGTGGAACAATCTATTTCAGTACCAACTTCACCAGATTTATTTTGGATAAAGAAGCCATAAAAGCCTCCGACATCAAGGACATTACAAGGGCTACCACCCCTTTCGACTTCGAAGGCAAGCTAAAGCGATGGTGTTACAAGATTAGTGTTTAGTTTTTAATGGTAGATTAATCCAGTATTTCCAGTAGTTTATTGCATCAGCCAAGCGGTTCAAATAAAATATTTATACTGATTATTTATATTTCAATACCGAATAACCTATTTTTATAGCCGAACAGACCTTAATAAGTCTGTTCGAAACAAAGTATGAGCAACCTTAATTTGAGTAGTTTTACTATCGGCATAGAGGAAGAGTATATGGTACTCGACCCCACCACCCGTGCCCTCAAAAGCCACCAGCAACGAATTGTGGTCGAAGGACAAAAGCTGATGAAAGATAAGGTCAAAGCAGAAATGCACCAGGCTGTAGTCGAAGTCGGTACCGACATTTGTAAGGATATTGATGAAGCTTTCTTGGATGTATCCAATCTCCGCAACAATATCTCAGAGATTGCGGGCAACATGGGCTATTGGGTGGGCGCAAGTGGCACACACCCTTTTAGTCATTGGAATAGTCAACTGATAACAGATAATATACGCTATCAGGAGATGGTCAACGAGTTGCAGGAAGCCGCTCGTAGTAACCTCATCTTCGGTTTGCATGTGCATGTGGGCATCACCAACAGAAAGTTGGCAATTCATATTGCCAATACAGCCCGCTATTTCCTGCCACACGTTTATGCGCTGAGCACCAACTCTCCCTTTTGGATTGGGCGTAAAACTGGGTATAAGTCCTATCGCTCCAAGGTATTCGATAAGTTTCCACGCACAGGTATCCCCGAATATTTCGAAAGTATAGAAGCTTACGATAACTTCATTAACCTCCTCATAAAAACAAATTGTATTGATAATGCCAAGAAGGTTTGGTGGGATATGCGTGTGCATCCCTTCTTCAATACCATTGAGTTTCGTGTGTGCGATGTGCCGCTTACCATCAAAGAAACAATGGCAATCGCTGCCTTATTTCAAGCCATTTGTGCTAAGTTGTACAAGCTACGAAACCAGAATATGAACTTTATGGTCTATCAGCGTGCCTTGATTAATGAAAACAAATGGCGGGCAAGTAGATATGGCATTGATGGTAACCTCATTGATTTTGGTAAGGAAATAGAAGTGCCCACCCGTAAACTGATTCTGGAACTCCTCGATTTTGTAGATGATGTGATAGATGAATTAGGTAGCCGCCATATCATCAGCTATATCCTCACAATGATGGATAGAGGAACCGGTGCAGACAGACAGCTAAAAGTGTACGAAGAAACCGGCAGCCTGATAGAAGTGGTAGATTACATACACAACCAATTTCTTGTTAGTGAATAACTGATTAAGAATAGTTATCAACTATTCTTAATTCACACAATATACTCCATCCAAAAATAGTTTCTTCACTAACCACTAACCACTAACCACTAACCACTAACCACTAACCACTAACCACTAACCACTAACCACTAACCACTAACCACTAACCACTAACCACTAACCACTAACCACTAACCACTATTCATGTATTCCTGCAGCATCATTGCAGCGGCTA
>CANGFK010000019.1 GCA_947452925.1 Chitinophagaceae bacterium
ATAACAAATACCCTTTCCTCGAAATACTATACGTACTTTTAGTTTTTTCCAATAGCTTCTGTTGAAGGCTATTTCAAACTAAATTCTCAGTTATGTTGGTCAAAACGTTTGGCAGTGCAGTTTACGGAGTGGAGGCGATAGCAATAACCATTGAGGCAAATGTGAGTGGTGGCAATCTGAATTATTTTATTGTAGGGCTTCCAGACAACGCGGTAAAAGAAAGTATCCAACGAATAGAAAGTGCCATCAAGACCAATAAATACGAAATGCCTCGTACCAAATTGGTCATTAATATGGCGCCTGCCGATATAAAAAAGACTGGTGCAGCCTTCGACCTTCCCATCGCCATTGGCGTATTAGGCGCAGCCAATCAAATAGATAATCCCGAAGTTTTAAAAGATTATGTGATGATGGGTGAATTGAGCCTTGATGGCGAAATACAACCCATAAAAGGTGCTTTACCCATCGCTATTCAAGCAAGAAAAGACGGCTTTAAGGGATTGATTGTTCCAAAAGCAAATGCCCGTGAAGCTGGCATGGTGAATAATGTATTGGTTTATGGTGTGTCTCATCTGAAAGAAGTCGTTGATTTCCTGAATAATAAAATAAAATTGACTCCTGTTGATGTAAATACCCGTGAGGAATTTTTTCATAGTCAATATGAATTTGATATAGATTTTACAGATGTAAAAGGTCAAGAAAACATCAAGCGTGCCTTGGAAATCGCCGCTGCTGGCGGACATAATGCTATACTGATTGGTCCTCCTGGTGCTGGCAAAACAATGTTGGCAAAACGATTGCCAACTATCCTCCCACCACTTAGCCTGCAAGAAGCATTGGAGACGACAAAAATTTACAGTGTTGCAGGCAAACTGCCCGACAATGCTTCTTTAATAAGTAAAAGACCTTTCCGCAGCCCACACCATACGGTGTCAGATGCTGCCCTTGTCGGAGGCGGCGGTATCCCTCAACCCGGTGAAATTTCTCTGGCTCATAATGGCGTTTTGTTTTTGGATGAACTGCCCGAGTTTAAAAGAACGGTATTGGAAGTGATGCGTCAACCGATGGAAGAACGAAAGGTTACCATCTCTCGTGCTAAGATGGCACTGGATTTTCCTGCCAATTTCATGTTGATTGCCAGCATGAATCCTTGCCCTTGTGGTTTTTACAATCATCCCGACAAAGCTTGCACCTGTCCTCCCGGTGCTGTCCAGAAGTATCTCAATAAAATATCTGGACCACTATTGGACCGGATTGATTTGCACGTGGAAGTAACTCCTGTTGCTTTTACCGAGCTAAGTAAAACAACCAAAGGCGAGTCCTCCGAAACAATACGGAACAGGGTTATTGCTGCGCGAGAAATACAGGCTGTCCGCTATGCAAATAGTGAGGGCGTGTATGCAAATGCGCAGATGAGTAGTAAGCAACTTACCGAAATATGTGTAATAGATCATATCGGCGCAACCTTATTGAAGCGGGCAATGGAACGCCTCAATCTTTCTGCAAGGGCTTATGACAGGATATTGAAAGTATCGAGAACAATCGCCGATCTAGCTGCTTCAGAGAACATAAAACCAGAGCATTTGGCAGAAGCCATTCATTATAGAAGTCTGGATAGAGAAGGCTGGGCAGGATAAAATCAATCAAAAAAATCTTCTCCCTACACAAATGCGGTTACCCCCAATAGAAAAAGGGTATCCCCCGAAGGAAAAGGGGGTGCCCCCGAAACAAAAGGGGATGTCCCCAACAAAAAAGCGGTTAGCCCCGAGAAGAAAGGGGGTATCCCCGAAAGAAAAAGGGTTATCCCCCAAAGAAAAGGGGAAAGTCTTTCACACCTAAAATCAGTCTATTAAACTAAAATAGGTACTTTCACGGCTAGAAAAAGGAATATGAAATACTATATCATTTCGGGGGAAGCAAGTGGCGATTTGCACGGAAGTAATCTGATTAAACAACTAAAAGTGTTAGATAGCGAAGCAAATATCCGTTGTTGGGGTGGCGATATGATGCTGGCTGCAGGGGCTACTTTGGTGAAGCATTACAGAGACCTTGCCTTTATGGGCTTTGCCGAAGTGGTAAAGAACCTGCCTACCATTCTTAAAAACATTAGCTTTTGTAAAGAAGACATTAAGGCTTTTGCACCCGATGTATTGGTACTGATAGATTATCCCGGATTTAACCTGCGCATTGCCGAATGGGGCAAACAACAAGGTTATAAAATAGTGTATTATATATCGCCACAAGTGTGGGCATGGAAGGCAAACAGGGTGAAAAAGATGCGGCTTTGTATTGACAAAATGATGGTGATCTTGCCTTTTGAAAAAGATTATTTTAAAAATGTCTGGAACTGGGACGTAGAATATGTAGGGCATCCACTCGTTGAAGTGATAGAAAACTACAAGGCAAACTACCCCCGATCAACCAATAATAGTTCACGTCCTATTGTTGCGCTGTTGCCAGGAAGTCGTAAACAAGAGATAGAAAAGAAGTTGCCGGTGATGCTATCGGTAAGCAACTCTTTTCCTCAATATCAGTTTGTGGTAGCAAAAGCACCTGGGCAAGAAGATAGTTTTTATGAACCTTTCCTTCGCCCCTACAAAAATGTTTCGGCGGTAAACAATGACACTTATAGCATCTTAATGCAAGCAAAAGCTGCTTTGGTAACGAGCGGAACTGCTACTCTGGAAACGGCTTTGTTTGCAGTGCCAGAAGTAGTTTGTTACAAAAGTAGCAACATCAGCTATCAGATTGGGAAGCGATTGATTAAGATTAAGTTCATCAGTCTCGTAAATCTGATAATGGACAAACTGGTGGTTAAAGAGTTAATTCAGGATGAACTTACTACCGACAATCTGGTGAAGGAACTGAGTATTTTACTTTCAAATACAGACAAGCTAATCCAACTACAAGCAGATTATGCTGCGCTAAAAGGCGTACTATCTGAAAAAGAAAATGCTTCTGCCAAAGCGGCGAGAAGCATTTATGAGTTTGTATCAATATAAGAAATCGATTAACACTAAATTTGTAAAAACAATCGTTATGCAAACAAAGACGCTTAGGGAAAAATTGCATCAGTATGTAGATAGTGGCGATGATAAATTAGTAAAATTGCTTTACACGCTTGCAAAAGAATACAATGAAGAAGAGGATGAGTTAGATTCTTTTTTTACAGCAAATGACATTCAATTGTTTGATGAAAGAAGAGAAAAGAGGATAACTGGAGATAGTAAAACTTACAATTGGGAGGAAGCCAAAACCTTTATTACTGGTAATTCTATCAAGGAATGACCTACAAAATTGTGTTGCAGGAAGAAGCAGTATTAGAAATACAAGCAGCTTTCGAATGGTATGAAAACCAAAAGAGTGGTTTGGGATATGAGCTGTTGGCAAACATGGAACTTTGTTTTAAAAGAATTTCACAACAACCAAATTATTATACTTTCATTAATGAAAGATACAGACGTGTAAAAACAAATCGATTTCCTTATTTAATAGTTTATGAAATAAAAGAATCTAATGTGTTTATCATAGGTGTCCGCCACGCAAAGAGAAAACCCATTCAATAAAAGATAGATAGTGAATACTAAATAAAAAGGGAGATTAAAGGAATTACTATCCTCTATTCTCCCTTTTTCTCTGTGCCTCTGTGGCAAACTACCTAAGCATTAGTTATTTGGTTCGGCGCCACCATCTTTCTTTTTGCCTTTCTTTTTCTCTTTGCCTGCATGTCGTCCACTTCCGTCTCCATCATCTTGAATGCCACCTGCCGGATTCAAAGTAGCCAATACTTTCTGTAGTCTTTCCCTTGCTGCAATGGCTTCGGGGTCTTTAGAATCTGCTGAAACCAATATTTCTTCAAATGGTGCTTTTGTCATATCAAATAACTCTCCCGACTGGTTTAGTTTCCAATTCAATTCCCTCACATACCACATTGCTGCCAATTGATTGAAAACCCAAGGTCTGTGGTTACCCTCTTTCCCCTTCATCTCAGGAACAATACTTTGCCCATCAACCACACTCTTGCTCTCTGTCGATTTTACGCCGGCAATATCCAATACCGTTGGATAAATATCACTTGCATCAATCACATCATTACAAACTTTTCCTTTGGGAGAAACACCTTTCCACCAAGTGATGAATGGCACCAATCCACCTCCTTCAAGCATTGAACCTTTACCACCTACAATCCTTCTTCCACCAATAGTAGCTTCGGTGGTATGTGCATTTGCAGTACCATTATCTCCCATAAAAAATACCACGGTATTCTTAGTCAGATTCAAGCTATCCAATACTTTCATAAACTTACCTACCAGTTTGTCCATGTACATCACGTTGTCATGGTACAAATCTTTACTGTCGGGCTTACTATCAGGTGTTGGCAATATTTCTCCATGAACATGATCCAATGGATAATAAAGAAAGAAAGGTTTATTCTTATTTGCTGATAAGAACTTCACCACATCAGCGTGCATTACATCGGGCAAATATTCATGGTCTTTTAAAGGGATAGTTTGCCCATCCACGGTATAATCTTTTCCCTTTTCCTGGGTATTCCAGTAAACACCACTTCCCTTATAAGTAAGGTAATGATCAAAACCAAAATCGGCAGGCATCAGCGGCAGTTGTCCCCATTTACCAATAGATGCACTCACATATCCAGCTTGCTTCAACGCTTTAGGAATCATGGTTTCAACTTGTGGCGTAAACTTTCCTGTGGCATCCTGATTGGTGGCTCCGGTATGAAATGCATACCTGCCAGTAAGAATCATAGCACGGGAAGGCCCACACAAAGCAGCCGTGTACATGTGTGTGTAACGCACACCCTGACTAGCCAACTTATCTATATTAAGCGTCTTGTAATTATCACCACCGTTACAGCTGGTTTCACCATAGCCATAATCATCAGCAAGCATAAATACAATGTTGGTTTTGGCGTTTTGTGCAGCAGCATTCAGCGCAGCAAAAGCAATCAGAGAAACCGATAAAATCTTTTTAAAAGACATAAGGCAAACTTTTTTCAATAAATAATTAAGTAATGTATCGGCTAACTAAGCAGAATCTTGATTAGCCTGAGGGGGTAAAGTTATTGGGTTGAAGGATGAAACAAATAAAAATCTACGGTATCGTTTCCAATTAATGCTTCTCCCAATCGTCCAGCCAACCCTTCCAACGAGCCAGCCAACCGTTCTTTTAGTTAATATTCAAATATCAATGTACTATATTATGCCTCATTATATATTTGCAGCGTTATGAGTACACAATCAGAGAATACTTTTCAAGCGATTATTTCCCACGCCAAAGAATATGGCTTCGTTTTTCCTTCTAGTGAAATTTATGACGGACTGAGTGCCGTGTACGATTATGGCCCCAATGGTAGTGAACTGAAAAAGAATATCCGCGACTATTGGTGGAAGAGTATGACGCAGATGCACGAGAATATTGTGGGCATTGACGCCGCTATCTTTATGCACCCAACTACTTGGAAAGCGAGCGGGCACGTAGATAATTTTAGTGATCCGATGATTGACAACAAGGATAGCAAAAAACGCTATCGTGTAGATCATCTGATAGAAGCTTATGCCGAAAAACTGGCGCACGAAGGCAAAAAAGAAGAAGAGTTTGCTGTGCTAAAGAAAATGGATGAACTTTTGGCGGCTGATGACTTTGCAGGATTGAAGCTTTTTATTGATGAAAATAAAATTACTTGCGCTATCAGTGGCACTTGCAACTGGACAGAAATTCGTCAGTTTAACCTGATGTTTTCTACGGAGTTTGGTGCTATTGCTGCCGACAATCCCGATGATAATAAAGTATATCTCCGTCCCGAAACGGCTCAGGGCATCTTTGTAAACTTCCTGAATGTTCAAAAGACAGCCAGGATGAAAATTCCTTTTGGTATTGCACAAACCGGTAAAGCTTTTAGAAATGAGATTGTAGCCCGTCAGTTTATCTTCCGTATGCGTGAGTTTGAACAGATGGAAATGCAATTCTTCGTTCGCCCCGGCACTGAAGGTTTTTGGTATAAATACTGGAAAGAAGCACGTTTGCAATGGCATCTTTCGTTGGGATTGAGTGCCGATAAATACCGTTACCACGACCACGTGAAGTTGGCGCACTATGCAAAAGAAGCGTGTGATATTGAATTTGAATTCCCATTTGGATTTAAAGAAGTGGAAGGTATCCACTCTCGCAGCGACTTCGATTTAACGCAACATCAATTATATAGCAAGAAGAAAATGCAGTATTTTGATAATGATATTGATGAAGCAACAGGCAAAGCTTATGGCAATTATGTTCCTTATGTGGTAGAGACGTCTATTGGTTTGGATAGAATGTTCTTGTTGATTTTGGCTAATTCTTACGAAGAAGAAACCATCACCAAAGAAGATGGCAGTACTGATAGTCGTGTGGTTTTGCATATTCCTGCTAAGATAGCCCCTAACAAATTGGCAATACTTCCTTTGACCAAAAAGGATGGTTTACCAGAGCTTGCAAGGGAATTGATGGATGAATGCAAACCTTATTTCAAATGTTTCTTCGAAGAAAAAGATGCAATAGGAAAGCGTTATCGCCGTCAAGATGCCATTGGCACACCATTCTGCGTTACAGTAGACCACCAGTCACTAGAGGACAGAACAGTTACTATCCGCTACCGTGACAGTATGTTACAAGAACGTATTTCGATGGATCAGGTGAGGGAATTGGTGTTGAGTGAAGTAATGTAGGAAAACAGTCATAAGTTTTAAGTAATAGGTTATAAGTAAAAGCCCACAGAAGACATTCTTCTGTGGGCTTTTTTGTTTACAGAAAGAGGTGGAATATTTGACTAAATAAATACCTCGTAAATATTATTAAATTCAAGTCCTAGTTATGGGCTTACATTCGTTTCCTTTCAAACATAAATATATGGATATATCATTTGAGACCCTTTCCATCGAAGTTGTAGATTCTTGGTTCCCTCACATACCTACGGGTATTGCAGTCTCTACCGAATTGGATAACGTTGTTTGGAATTATTCATACAATATTGAATCTGAGTTATATCTTGAAGAGCTTGATTTTGATCTTGTTGGAGTAACTCTTTATATCAACTTAGTTGAAGAAAATATTTTTGAACCTGACCCCATTTGTTCATTACAACAGAGAACGCTCTTTAAAGTCACTACTGGATTACCTAATGATATTAAACTCCAGATATTACAAATGTTTCTGGGTATATGTGTTGGTCAGGCGCAAGGTATTTACGCATCAAAAAACCAACATAATTATCTTTCTAAAATGGCTCCTCCTTTTTTAGATGTTTTTTCAATAGACAATGAATTATTAACTTTAATAGAAAAAGAATGGTAAATGAAGAAGAATTTTCTTATCGATTGATTAATACAGACATCAACAGCTTCACCCTCCATCCTCAATATGGCACAGATAAGGAGTTGACCCCAAGCAATGGTGATTTTCGTTTTGGGATTAACTGGAAAATTGTTGAAAGAAATGAAACCTCTTGTTTCATTGATATATCTGCTGAGGTAAGGTTATTGCGAAAGGAAGATAGATTTCAAGTGATTTTTCTTGAAGTAACTGCGCATTATGAGGTAAGTAAAAATATCTCGTTTAACACGAAAGTATTCGCTCTCAATGAACTATATAACAATTTGGCGGCGCAAGTGCAAGGGATATGGGCTGTAAAAATTGCAAATCCACACATAGCAGCCATTTTGCCACAGGCTTATAACAAACTGATGGAAAATGAGGAAGAGTTTAAAAAACAGGTGTATGAAGCTTGGGAATAACTTCCTAAAAACCATTATCTAATTGTAAACATTGGCTTTTCTTTTTGTTCCCTCCAACCCAATGCCTTACATTTGCCGCTCAAAAAACAGCTAAAAGTAGTCACACAACTTCCGTAATCCTTTGCAGGATTGTATTACACGGTTTTACTATTAGCTAAAAAATTAATAATGGACATAAGAAACATCGCAATTATTGCACACGTTGACCATGGTAAAACGACTTTGGTAGACAAAATTTTACATCAAACCAATGTTTTCCGTGCAAATCAGGAAACAGGTGAATTGATAATGGATAGTAACGATCTTGAAAGAGAACGTGGTATCACTATCTTCTCTAAGAACGCTTCTGTAATGTACAAAGGCGTAAAAATTAACGTTATTGATACTCCAGGTCACAGTGACTTTGGTGGTGAAGTTGAACGTGTTTTGAAAATGGCAGATAGCGTTATTTTGCTAGTTGATGCCTTTGAAGGACCAATGCCTCAAACACGTTTTGTATTGCAAAAAGCATTACAGTTAAATTTAAAACCTATTGTTGTAATCAATAAAGTAGATAAACCAAACTGTCGTCCTGATGAAGTTCATGATGCAGTATTTGAATTATTCTTTACCCTTGATGCAACAAACGAACAACTAGATTTCCCTACTTTCTACGGAAGTGGCAAGAATGGTTGGTTTAACAGCAAAAATGAACAATGCGATGATATTACTCCTTTGTTGGATGGTATATTGCAATATGTTCCTGCTCCAAAGATTGAAGAAGGTAACTTACAAATGCAAATCACTTCATTGGACTATTCTGCTTTCTTGGGTCGTATAGCCGTAGGTCGTGTTGCTCGTGGTTCTATCAGTGAGAACCAGCCTTTTGCTTTGATGCGTACTGATGGTCGTATACAAAAATCTCGTGTTAAAGAATTATACATCTTCGAGTCATTAGGTAAAAAGAAAGTTACAGAAGTAATTGCCGGAGATATTTGTGCAGTAGTTGGTATTGAAGATTTTACAATTGGTGATACCATCGCTGATATTGATAATCCAGAGGCATTACCTATCATCAGTGTGGATGAACCTACCATGAGTATGATGTTCAGCATCAACAATTCTCCTTTCTTCGGTAAGGATGGTAAGTTTGTTACCTCTCGTCACCTACGTGATCGTTTGATGAAAGAAACTGAAAAGAATTTGGCGTTGAAGGTAGAAGATACTGATAGTGCGGATTGCTTCCTAGTTTATGGTCGTGGTATCTTGCACCTTGGTATCTTGGTTGAAACAATGCGTAGAGAAGGTTATGAATTGACTGTTGGTAATCCTCAAGTATTGGTAAAACAAATAGATGGCAAAAAGCATGAGCCTTTTGAAAACTTGGTAGTTGATGTTCCTTCTGAATATAGCGGTAAAGTAATTGACCTTGTTACGCAACGTAAGGGAGAAATGCTTATCATGGAAAGTAAGGGTGATATGCAACACTTAGAATTCGAAATCCCTTCTCGTGGATTGATAGGCTTGCGTTCTCAAATGCTTACGGGTACTGCTGGTGAAGCTGTAATGGCACACCGTTTCCTAGAATACAAACCTTGGAAAGGACCAATACCAGGACGTAGCAATGGTGTATTGATAGCTAAGAGTACAGAAAGAACAACTGGATATTCGATAGATAAATTACAAGACAGAGGTCGTTTCTTTGTTGATCCAAATGAAGAAGTGTACGTTGGTCAGGTGATAGCAGAACACATCAAGCCAGGTGACTTAGTAGTAAATGCTACGGAAGCTAAGAAACTGACTAACCACCGTGCAAGCGGTAGTGATGATGCTACTCGTATTACTCCGAAGATATTGATGACACTTGAAGAATGTATGGAGTACATACAATTTGATGAGTGTATAGAGGTAACTCCTAAAAACATCCGTATGCGTAAGGTGATATTGAACGAAGACGAACGTAAGAAAACGTCTAAGAGCATGAGCAGCGAAGCAGTAGGATAGATTTTAGTTATTAGTTATTAGTTATAAAAAATCCCTTGAAGATTTCTCTTCAAGGGATTTTTTATTTGCTCGTCTGTAGCAAACTATGAAAAGCTAACACTTACTTTAAAGCAAGCCGGCGAAAACACACTCAAACTATATTTAGAAATTATTTGATTTACCGTTTAGTAAAGTCCTACTAAAACTTCCTGATAGCACGTACGTAGGCATTGTTACTTTTCCAGTAACCATAAAGACTATTATTTCCAAAATCTTTCACCCAAGCCTGATGCGAGCCATCAGGGGAATATTCAGAAGATGACCAATAGACCTTACTTCTGGAAAGATTGCCCAAACCTGCAGTAGCAAGATTCAGAAACATCAGTTGCAACTCACCCAACGACGGTAAATACCAATCGCTATAGCCAGAAGCCGTTTGAGCTGCCATATAACCAGCATAAGAGGTGCCGGCTAAGACTGATTTGATTGTACTTGTATTTGTTGATCCAGATCCCAAGGTTGTGTCTGTAGCACCTGTAACTATAAAGGAGCCGTCCGACTTTTTATTTAAATCCCATTGAAAATTACCTATATCATTTGAAGATGCAATTAATCCGTGTCCTGTGGCATCTACATAAAAAACGGTTCCTCCGCCATAACTCTCGCCAATCTTATGAGTGGTAGTGCCAGAAGAAGTAGTAAAAGACACCTGATTGCCATAAGCAGTACCAGCACTATTGGTAGCATAAGCTCTCACATAGTAAGTAGTATTTATGGCCAGATTAGATAAGTTAGCATAGAATGTATCGGTGGCAGGGGTTCCATAAGAACCGATAATATTGTTATCTGACAAGGTTGGATTGGCATTGGTAGACCAGCAAAAGCCACGTGCAGTTACCGTTGCACCACCCAATGAATTGACAACTCCAGAAAGGGATGCCGCTGAAGTACTTGTATTTGCAGCAGTAACCGTGGTTACTGTTGGAGCAGTAATACCACTCACATAGCCAGGCACTTGCAATACTATCTGATTACTATAGCTAGTTCCAATACTGTTGGTGGCATAAGCCCTCAGGTAATAGGTGGTAGGACTTGATGGATTCATTCCATACAACGTAGTGTTGAAAGTATCATTGGTAGCAACAAATGAACCGCCTATGTAGAAATTGGATAAAGTTGGATTAGGGCTTGTTGACCAGCAAATTCCCTGTGCAGTAACTGCTGAACCTCCGTTAGAACCTATTAAACTAGCACCATAACCAGGAGTAAAGAAACCCGGACTGAAAACTGGAGCTACTGCAGAGAGTAAAGTAACAGTTGGAGTTGTGATGGCTGAGGGTGTAGTTATACTGATAGGTGAACCATAGGATGTGCCCGCACTATTGGTAGCATAAGCCCTGATATAATAGTTTGTACTTGCTGCAAGCCCAGATAAAGCAGTATAAAATGTATCTGCCGCTACTGAAGTAAAAGTACCCGATTTGTTATTGTCTGACAAAGTAGGACTATTGTTGGAAGAGGACCAGCAGAAACCCCTGGCAGTAATAGTAGCCCCACCGTTGGCAGTTACGATTCCATAGGCTGTAGCAGCAGTTGAACCGTTTGCAGTAGCCGAAATAGTAGTTACAGAAGGTGAGGAAGCTGTTGAAGTAGTAGCAGTTGCCCAAGTAGGTATTCCATTAGACATTGTAAGAACCGTTCCGTTAGCTCCTGCAGGTAATACGACCCATTTACTACCATCCCAGTATTGCAAATCGCCTTTATTTCTACCTGCGGGATTACCATTAGCTGCGTACAAAGCATAAGGAACACTCAATAGCTGACTGGTTCCAGATATTGTAAAATTGATTCCCCCGTTAGGGTCAATCTGAGATTTTATATAGTATACCCCGTTACCCCAATTTATTGAAGCAATACTACCACTAGCAAAAAGTCCGTTTCCGATAATAATACTGAACAGTCCATTTGCATTGGTAGTAGCTGTTTGCAGTTCACTGTAAACAATAGCCCCATTAGCTGAATCCCTTACAATACTGATGGAAACACCAACTGTAGAATTAGCCACCAATGCATTGCTATTGTTGCGTACAACTGCCTGATAGCTTATTTGCTGTGGAGCCTGAGCAGATGCTCCAATAGATAAAAGGAGGATAAAAAAGAGGTAAATTGCTTGTTTCATGCTTGTTAGTTCTTTATTATTTTGAATGATTTTTTTAGATTTCCGTTTTCTTTTACTTGCAACAGATAGGTTCCACTAACAAGTCCGGAAGTAGAAATAGTTGTTGTATTGCTATTCACTTTCTGCTGTGAAACTAATTTGCCATCGATAGTGTACAGTGCATATACAAATTGATGTGCTACTGCATTATCAACTTGCAGATTCAATATAGATGTGATGGGATTGGGATATACTTTCAATTCGGTATCAGTAGTAGAAGCTATATTGACTGAAATACTTTTGGAGTAAGTACTTTTCCCATCAATATCTATTTGTTTTAGCCGATAAAAAGAAATACCTGTCAACGGGAATGGATCCACCGCATTATACGCTTGCGTAATTGTGCCGTTGCCTTTACTGTCTACACTTAGTATCTTACTAAAGAAGCGTCCATCCGAAGAACGTTCTACTTCAAAATATTTGTTATTAGTTTCAGATGCCGTCTCCCAGGAGAGTAACACGTTCGATTTATCCTTAGCAAATGCAGAAAATTCTAACAGTGAGATAGGTAATTCCGTTGTTGAGTATCCTTGTTGAATCCCCTCAATTACAACACCACCCAAGGACTTTTTTGTAGTGTAAGCAACTTCGCCAACAGAGTAGCTTACAGTTCCTCCACTCCCTCTAGCATCTCCGCCTGCAGAAACAGGCGTACCCTGTGCAATTGCACAAGCTGAAATATTAGTGTAAATAAGCCAGGCAAGCCATAGCTTAAAAATGTGTTTCATTGTTTTGTTGATTCAAAGTAGATAAATGCTGTAGGTACTAATGATTGTTTGCAATATTAGCAAACAATTATAAATTATGGCGATTAAATCGCAGATGTGCTTATTTAAAAAGATTAAATAAACAAAAAGCCTTCTTCAATACAATTATTATGTATCAAATTTCATAAACTTCAGAAGACCTATTCCCTTCTTCTATGAGAAATCCACTACATATACAATTGTTTATTCCTACTTTTACCGCCTAACTCTTTTAGGATATGCATAACGATACGCAAAAGCCAATAGTAGGATTTACCTGTGGCGACTTGAATGGAATAGGACTTGAATTAATTATCAAAGCATTGAGCGATCCGCTTATTGTAGATTTGTGTACGCCTGTAGTTTTTGCTAGCAACAAATGCATCAATTTCTACCGCAAATTGTCTCCAAACGTTAACTTTAACTTTCATAGTACCACCGCTTTAAGCAGGTTGAACCACAAGCAAGTGAACGTCTTCAACTGTTGGGAGGAAGAAGTAGCTATCACACCCGGTGAGCTAAATAGTACAGGTGGAAAATATGCCATCATCTCTTTGGAACAAGCTACAACCGCCTTGAAAGAAGGACACATCAATGTGTTGGTGACAGCGCCAATTCATAAAAAGAATGTACAATCGGATAAGTTTAAACATAGCGGACATACCCCTTACCTGAAAGAGTTTTTCGCTGTAAAGGACGTGCTGATGTTTATGGTGGCAGACAATATGCGTGTGGGCTTGGTTACCGAACATGTGCCTGTGGCAGAGATTGCAAAACACATTACAAAGGAAAGCATCCTGAGTAAGATTAAGATAATGCATAGTAGCCTGCAACAAGATTTTGGTATTGACAAACCTAAGATTGCAGTTTTGGGACTAAACCCTCATGCAGGTGATGGTGGACTGATAGGCAATGAAGAAGAAACGGTGATTAAGTTTGCCATCAAAGATGCCAAGCACAATATGCTGGTTTTTGGTCCATTTAGTGCCGATGCCTTTTTTGCACGTGGCTCCTACGAACAGTTTGATGGTGTATTGGCAATGTATCACGACCAAGGTTTAATACCGTTTAAATCGCTTGCCTTTGGCGAAGGCACTAACTATACTGCTGGCTTGCCTGTTGTACGTACTAGTCCCGACCACGGAACAGCTTTTGATATTGCAGGAAGAGACCGGGCAGATGCCAGTAGCTTCCTAGCTGCAGCCTTTGAGGGAATAGATATTTACCGTAGAAGACACGGTTATAAAGATGCCCGTGCTAACCCCATACGTAAAATAAGTGCAAGGATGTTTGCCAATAGTGTGGATGAAAAGTTGGAAGAAGCATAAGATTGAAAAATAAATTGAGATGATAAAAATAACGAACGATTGCTTAGAAGTTACGATAGCCGAGGCAGGTGCAGAGCTACAAAGTATCTATAATAAACAAACCCGACTAGAATATATGTGGAGCGGCGATCCCGCTTTCTGGGGAAAGAAGAGTCCCGTATTGTTTCCTGTGATTGGCGGAATGAAAAACAACAGTTTTCAGTATGAAGGCGTCACTTACACACTTCCTAGACATGGTTTTGCAAGGGAACAAGTGTTTGAAGTGGAGCATAAAACAGAGGATAGTGTCACATTCGCCCTAGCTACTTCTGAGGAGACATTAAAGGTGTACCCTTTCCATTTTAAGTTTTCCATTACCTATAGCTTGCGTGAAAACGTATTGGACACTACCTATCTGGTAGAGAATAAAGGCGGAGAAACAATGTACTTTTCAGTAGGAGCGCATCCTGCTTTCAAAGTACCGTTATTGGATGGAGAAGACTATGCTGATAGTTTTATTGCATTGAGCGATGTAGAAGTTGCACCTATCTACCGCGTATTGGATACGATAGTTGTAGATACCAATCCAACTCCTTTCTTTGATAACACAAATAAATTGCCCCTTACAAAAGAACTCTTTTATGGCGATGCATTGGTGTTTAAGGAGCTAAAATCTACCTCGATGTCTATCCTTAGCAAAAATAACAATCACGGACTTACCGTAACTTATAAGGGATTCCCTTTTATGGGCATCTGGAGTGCAAAAGATGCCAACTTTGTTTGTATAGAACCTTGGTGTGGTATTGCTGACAGAGCAGATACTACAGGTATTTTACAGGAGAAAGAAGGCATTAATCAACTGGAATCCAATGGAAGTTTTAAACGCACCTGGAGTGCAGCTACGTTTTAAACTTCTCCTTTAAGTCATTCGAAGGAGCAAATAACCTATAATATCTTTAAAATAATAGAGGCTTGAGACATTTGTTTCAGGCCTCTTCTTTTTTTATTAGTAGTTAAACTTATTTTGGTAAGAAATAGTCTTTAGGGTGAAAGAAGCCTTTAAGCTTTAAACAAACGGGTTGCCTACGAAGAACTACTTAACACCTAATTGAACTTTATGATTGAGAGAAGGCCCTGTGCTTTTGAATAGGTTGAAGCAGTAAATTTGTAGAGCGAGGCTAACTGATTATCTTCATTAGGCCTCTCCCAAATGATGTTACCAAACATTGACAAAATACCTTAACGAATGAACGCGAGACGCATACCCTTGTTAATTTTAGCGAGTTTGATGTGGACTAGCTAGGGATTTGATATAAGATAGTTGTTACATTGTTGTTGGAAAGTTTTAATTTCTACTCTGGCTTGTACGTTTCCCAATATTCTTTTGGTGTTACTATTTTAGTTTCTTTATAACTAGAGAAGGTAAAGTCTGTTGTATTTCCAGTTATCACAAAGTCTGCCTTACATTCATCTGCTAATTCTAAAATCATATTATCGTCTTTGTCTGAAATAAGATTAAGTTTTATGGTTGGCTTAAATTTTATTGATTTAGCTTCTATGTCAGCGAGTAAAGATTCTGCTTTTAAAAGGAAGTCTGGAAACTTAGAGAATTTTGGTCTTGCTAATACTTAATAGTATTCTGTAAATAACTCGTCAGAAATACAAAGTTGAAACTTGTTTTCAATAAAAAAATCATTGATAATTAAGTATGGATAATTTCTTTGGATTAAGGATGAAACAATAACATTGGTATCAATTACTATGTTTTGCATTTTGTCTTACAGCTTTAACTTCATTAGTAATTTCATCCATTGTCATTGTAGAAAGACCATATTTATTGGCAAGTTCTATACACTTACTCAGGTTTTGTTTGGAAAGTTCTTTACTTACAATTTCAATAAACTCTGTAAAACTCAATTTATCATTCTTAATACCAAACTTGCTGTATTCAATGTCCGAAATAGAAATGTTTAGCGTTCTCATTATTCCTAAATTTATTTGCTCAAATATACTTGTTTACTTTTTGAAGTGGACATTTCTATTTCTAGCACTCGCGCAAGTTTTCCGTAGGACTTGTGCGAGTGGGTATTTATGTAGTAGATGTGAAGGAAAAAAACTTTCACAACATTTTTGTTGTGTTTGTGTTGTATTTAATATAGATTTGCCTTTTTAAAAGTAATTATATCAATTATATAATTGAGTCTATGATACCTCAATTTGAGAAAGAAGGTTATTTGCCTCCAGGATTTCACTTAACAACAATTGATGAATTTGAAAAGCGATTTGCTTATACTGTTTGGCGCAAAAAATTATTTGATAACTTAATCAAACTAATTAAAGACTTAAAAGCTACTGGATGCAAGGAGATATACATAGATGGAAGTTTTACTACAACTAAAATAATTCCAGGCGATATGGATATATGTTGGGAGGATACGGGTTTAGATTACAATAAGGTAAAGGCAATTATGCCCATTTTATTTGATTTTGCAAATAAGCGTCAAAATCAGCAGTTAATGTACAATGCAGATATTTTCCCAGCTCATAGCCCAGCTACACATACAGGTATACTGTACATAAATTTTTTTCAGACAGACAAATTAACAGGCAATCAAAAAGGGATTATAAAAATAATTATCTAGACTAATAAAATATATTTTATGATAAAGAACAGCAAACAGCTTGGAATCACAAAAACTAGATTAGCAGAGTTAATACATACGAGAGATGAGTTTTTGTTAATGGAACATGACAAGGAAAGTGCTAAATATCAATTAGGTATAGACTCTCTCAATAGCCTTATTGAAGATTTAGAAGATGAAATAAAGGAATACGAAAGCTTAATCAATGGAAATCTTCATTGCCTACAGGCTAAATCTTTGATTGATATACCTAATGTATTGATTGCGACTAGAATAGCCCAAAAGTTATCTCATAGACAGTTAGGCGAATTGTTAGGATTAAAAGAACAGCAGATTCAGCGTTATGAGGCTACAGATTATGAAACAGCTTCTTGGCCGAGAATATTCGAAATAGCTTTCGCGTTAAATTTAAAATTTGAATTTAAAGAAGAAATGTTTGTTACCGAAAAGAATAATTACAGTTTTGAATGCCCAGAAGGCATCACAGCCGAACAAGCAGAGCTTGCAACTAGAAAAGTAAAAAGCAAAGGTTTCTCACAATTAATGGCAGCAGCATAATACAATGAAAACAATTACATTTTATTCATACAAGGGTGGTGTTGGTCGTTCTTTGGCACTGAGCAATATTGCTATCAGGCTTTCTGAACTAAAGAAGAAGGTTTGCGTTCTCGATTTTGATCTTGAAGCACCAGGTTTGCAATTCAAGTTTAATAATTATACAAAATCCAAGCAAATAGAGAAGGGTATTGTTGACTATATAGATGAGTTTTCGAGCAAAGGCGTTGTTCCCAAAAAGATTGAAGATTATGCTGTTCAACTTTCCCCATCAAACAAGAATTTTGCGAAGATAGATTTCATCCCCGCAGGAGATATCGACAATCCTCAATATTGGAAAAAACTTTCTTGTGTCAATTGGTCTAAAATGTTTTATGAAGAAGATAGCAAGGGGGTACAGTTCTTCTTGGACTTGAAACGTAAGATAGAAACTGAATTGAAGCCAGACTTTTTATTGATAGATTCCAGAACTGGCATTACAGATATTGCGGGTATTACTTTAAAACTGTTGGCAGACGAAGCGGTGATATTGGCAGCAAATAATCAGGAAAACATTTATGGCAGTAAAAAGATAATCAGAGGATTGATTGATAAGGATAATTTATTGTTTGGAAAGACTCCCAAAGTCACATTTATCCTTACCAGACTTCCCTATACTGACACTCCACAAGACAAAGGGAAAGAATTTTCAATTATTGAAAGAAAAACAATTG
>CANGFK010000020.1 GCA_947452925.1 Chitinophagaceae bacterium
AATACACTTTCGAATTGGAATGCAGCCTAGAGTATGGGTTGATTCATTCATTTATATTCAATAAAGTGTTGGGATTAAAGGGAGTGCAACCAGTCTTTTTTCTTTACAACGAAAGATAAAAGTAAAGGATCACTGTAAAACAACTTTTCTGTGTTTATTCGGTATAGCATTATTTTTACCAATTCTATTTCTTTATTTTATAGAATAATTATGTGTGGTATTGCAGGTATTGTTTCTCCTTTTTCAGCATTGGTTCAACCTAATAAGGTTCGTACAATGACGAATGCCTTGCAGCATCGTGGCCCAGATGGAGAAGGATTATGGACGAATGAAAACAACTCAGTGAGTCTTGGACATAGGCGTTTGGCTATAATAGACACTAGCGATGCTGCCGCTCAGCCTTTTCACTACTTGCATTACACAGTAGTTTTTAATGGTGAGATATATAACTACTTAGAACTAAAAGACACCTTACAAAAACATGGCTATTCTTTCACTACTCAAAGTGATACCGAGGTAATACCTGCCGCATTTGATTGTTGGGGTAAGGAATGTCTGCACCATTTTGATGGGATGTTTGCCTTTGCATTATATAATAGTCGCGATAAAGAACTCTGGATTGCACGAGACAGATTTGGTGAAAAGCCCTTGTATTATCACGCTTCATACAAGCAGCGAGGGCAGTTTGAACAGTTCACTTTTGCAAGTGAGATGAAAGCATTATGGGCAATTGGCATCAATAAAGAGTTGAATGGTACCATGATGCTTAATTATCTAACGCTCGGCTTCACGCAGAACCCAATCAAGCCAACACAGACTTTTTATAGCAATATTCTCTCACTTCCTGCTGGTCATCACCTGTCTATTCAGCCCGAAAAGGGAAAGGTACAGATGAAGCGATGGTATAATTTAAGTAAACAGTTATCTGCTAGTCCCCCTTCAGGGGATAGGGGTGGTAATGAGTCAGCGTTGATAGAACAATTTGCTGACCTATTTAATACTTCAGTAAAACGACGTCTTCGTAGCGATGTTTCTGTTGGTACTTCTCTCAGTGGAGGCCTGGATAGTAGTAGCATTGTAGCTAGCTTATTGGATAATAAGGTGACTACCCTACACACTTTTTCCGCCATATTTCCTGGTTTTGAATACGATGAAAGTAAACATATCAAAGAATTTCAGGCATATTATAAGTCTACTTCTTTTGATAGTCACTTTGTGACCCCCACTGCCAATGGCTGGATCACAGACTTTGATTTGTTGATGTATCATCAGGAAGAACCATTACAAAGTGCGAGTGTGTTTACGCAGTTTGCTGTTTATAAACTGGCAAAGAAAAATGGTGTTACGGTTTTGTTGGATGGACAAGGTGCCGATGAACTACTCGGTGGATACAAGAAGTACACGCATTGGTTTTTGCAACAACAACTGCACAATGGATACCGCGGATTTGCGAGAGAAAAACGTTTGTTGAAGGAGAACAGTTTTCTAGATAAGTGGGACATTAAAAACTATGCAGCTGCTTTCTTACCCGAGCGAACAGCCAAACAGTTGCAGCATAAAGCTATTATTCAGCAGAAAGGAAATGCATTGATTGATAAAGATTTTTATAAGAAATACCATAATGACGATACGCTGCAAAAACCTGTAGTAAATAGTTTGGAAGATATATTGTACTACAACACTTGCACATTTGGCTTGCAGGAACTATTGCGCTATGCCGACCGCAACTCGATGGCGCATAGCAGAGAAGTACGCTTACCTTTTTTAAGTCATGAGTTGGTAGAATTTATCTTTTCTCTACCTACGTCATTCAAAATAAGAGATGGCTTTACCAAATGGATTCTACGTAAAAGTATGGAGACAAAACTGCCGGCGGCTATAGCCTGGCGTAAAGGAAAAGTAGGTTATGAACCCCCACAAAAACAGTGGATGCAACAACCTGCCGCTATTGAAATGATTCATGAAAGCAGGAAGAAACTGTTTGCAAAAAACATACTGGATGCCAAGGTGCTTGAGACTTCTGTTCAAGCCAAAGCTGCTCATGAAGCCAATAACTTCGATTGGAGATTTGTTAGTGCAGCGGCGATTATGTAAAGTAATGATGTAAGGTGAAGAAACTGAAATAAGACTGAAGTTGTTTTAAACAAAAGAGGAGAATAAAGTGCTGATACTCTATTCCCCTCTTTTATTTTTCTTCTCAATGGAGTCATTGATTTTAACTAGGCTTTATTCCACTAAAAAGCCTAGCTCTTTCATCCTGCTTTTAAACTTAGTTAGATTTTCAACTGGCACCAATAGGTTAAAACCCTCTGCTTTTAATGCCAATTGTTTCAGTTCCATATCTTGTGCAACAAGTCTATGTAGCTCTTTATCGTCCTTTAATAACGTATAGGTAACTACAAACTTATTAATCTTGATGGCGGAGGCATTGTTTATTAATTCTCTAAAGAATTTATCCCAGAATGTAGGAATACTATTATTAATTGACGCTTTGAATAATGCAATTTTACTTTCAATATCCTTGCGTGTTTTACAGTCTCTCAAAAAAGATTCTGGTGTAACTCGATAGCGTGTGTTTCCAAGCTTTTCGCTGTAAGCACCGAGCATCTTATCTGTTAGAGCGGAGGTTTCACCATCTGCAATAATCATCAGTGAATCGTTAGAAAGAGATAATCTACTCCTTTGTGTTGGTATCTCTTGGTGTTCGAAGGTAGACTTATGACCAAAAACATACGCCCCCAAGTTGGTAAGTTTAAAATATTTTAATCCATCGTAGTTAGAGTAATAAGTAGAGCCAAACTTGGTATTATTAACATCATCAAAAGCAATTTCCATCAATCCAAAAGCTGCAAAGAGAAAGATACTTCCTTTTATAAAAGGCTCAGTAATGAATTGACTTAGACCATCATTTGTGATGGATATTTTTGTTGTCACACCATCACTTGTTTCGGTCTCAAAGTATAGCTTAGAATCATAGCCTATAGTTAGTGGTCTTAGATCAATAGCTCTATGGGCCAGCAGCTCCATCAGATTCTCTATGCTTGTCCAATCATGTAATGGAATCTCTTTCAGTGTTTTAATCAATCGTTCCTCTATGATGTGATGCCTGTCATACTGAGGTGTTACGAAATTCCAACCTTTTAGTTCTGTCAATATGAACTGTACGGTGAAGAGTTTGGTATAGTGTGTATTAAAAAAGTATTTGATGATATCCTTGCTATCTGTGTGAATGTCTTTTTGTTGGAGGTTGTACAACATTCCAGCAATTAGGTTACACCTCACCTTATTTAGTTGCTCATTATCAAAACCATAGAATTCGTCTATTGCACAGGTCTTTTGAAACTTACTTAATGTAGATTCAACAGGTCTTCCTGAAGAACTGAATTTGATATTTCCAAGTAAATAGTAGGAGATGAAATGAGGTATTTCCTCAAATATTTGTTCTTGAGCGTTGTATTTATAGGCAGTTTCTGGAATTTCTTGTAATGGGATGAAGTCTACATATTGTGGCTGTGTATAGTATTTAAGAATCAGTTTCTTTATCTCATTGGGGATGGCTATATCATTACTTGTATACTTACTGTTATAGCTGGGAGTGTGTGTTGTGAACATGATAAGTTCATTAGGTACAGTGACTCTCGCTGGTGATTCAGCAGTAGCGTTTGGGTCTGCTAATTTTGAAAGAAAAACTTCTACTTCTTTGCGTGTCATATAATCTCTCCAAACCAATCTTTCTATTACTTTGGTAACAGCGGGAGGAAGTGTTTTTAGAAATGCAAAATAGATTTCTTCTTCATTAAAAACAGAATAGGCAATTTTAACCATTTCTGACTTAATAAGTCCTTTCTTTCGGAGCAGTATATTGGTGTTTTCTACTGTTTCTGGATTCTGCCAATCTGGGTCTGTATCTTTTAAATAAAAATCTCTAACAAGAGAAAATAGACCTCTATCAATAGAATCTTTTGTATAAAGCCCTTCAATGGCATAGCGGGCTGTGTAGTCGTCGATGAACATAATGTTTAGTATTAAACGCCTAGCATGAATTGAATATCGTCCTCACTAATTGATTTAAGTGAAGCACTGTCTGCTGAAATGATATTATTGAAAATCTCAGCCTTTTGCTCTTGTAACAGTAATATCTTGTCTTCTATTGTATCCTTTGTAATCAGTTTGTAGGTCAAGACAGTTTTATCCTGACCAATCCTGTGTGTTCGGTCAATCGCTTGATTTTCTGCTGCTTTATTCCACCATGGGTCAAATACAAAAACCATATCAGCAGCTGTAAGATTTAGTCCGGTGCCACCTGTTTTTAGTGTCAATAAAAAGACTTTACAGTGTACATCCGTTTGAAAGCGTTCTACTAGTTGCTGTCTGTTTTTGGTGGATCCACTCATGCTTACATATTCAACCCCTTGTTCTTCTAGCTTGTCTCCAATAAGCTCTAGTGCGGCAAGGAAGTTTACAAATACTAATACTTTGTGCTTATTAGCTAAGGCATCCATCAGTTGCTCCATCAATATTTCTATCTTAGGAGACTTTATCAGACCACTACTGATAGCTTCGGGAGTAGATGCCAGTTGCCTCAATTCACTCAATGCTTGAAACACAAAGAATTGGGTACTTTGTATTCCTTTCATAGCTATCTGTTGTTGAATAGCTTCTTGATAGTATTGCCTTCTTTGTTCATATAGCTTCTTCTGATCGTGGCTCATTTCCACATATAGAACCTGTTCTATTTTATCTGGGAGTTCCTGTAAGACATCTTTTTTAAGTCTCCTTAAAATGAATGGATAAATTTTCTTTCTCAGATCCGCGGTAACGTGTTTGTTGTTGTCTTTTTGGATAGGGTTTAAATAAAACTCATTGAACTTCTCCAACGTTCCAAACATGGTAGGATTCAAGAACCTGAATAAAGCATACAATTCTCCCAGATGATTCTCTATTGGGGTTCCGCTCAAAGCAAGTTTATGCTTAGCCTGTAATAGCATCACTGCTTTTGAAGCCTGTGAGGCCACATTTTTTATATTTTGTGATTCATCGAGAATTACATAAAAAAACTGATGCTCTTTTAACTTCTCAATATCATTTCGCATCATTGAGTAAGTGGTGATGATAAGATTTGATTTTAAGGCCTCTTCCAAGTTCTTCCCAGGAGCATGATATACATAATAACTCATTTGAGGGGCAAACTTATCTAGTTCTTTTTCCCAGTTGAAGAGTAAGCTTTTAGGCATCACAATCAACGTTGGCAGTTTCTCTTCTGGATAAATTGATGCTAACAAAGTTATTGTTTGTAGTGTTTTCCCTAGCCCCATGTCATCTGCAAGGCAGCCATTTAAGTGTACACTTTGAAGGTATTTCAGCCAATGATATCCTTGTTCCTGATAGGGGCGGAGGGTTGCATTAATGTTGGGTAATGGATTCTCTGAGTTATGTATATGGTTGAAACCTTCAAAAATCTCTCTGGAACGAGCAAAAGCGCTTTCTGCCAACTGACCATCAATCAGTTCTTCTGCAAGAGGTAAGTCGAAAAAAGAAATACTTACTTCTTCTCTATCCTTATTGAACAGACGACGCAGTTTTTGCATATAATCTTCATTGACTAGAGCATGTGTACCATCGCTGAGGGTAATATATTTGTTTTTTGAGTACTGTTGCAGTGCATCAAACAATGAGAATTCTTCATTATTGAAATGAAGGCTTGCATCTCCTCCCAAAAAGTCTAGTCCATGCGTAAGTCTTAACTCCAGCTTTGGTCTGATGGTGCTTACTTTATATGCCTTCAGGTTTTCGGCACCCATTATTTTATAGGTTGCAAGTAGGTCGGGTAAGTCATTGTAAATAAATTCAGAAGCTATTTCTCTAGGGATGATGAACAGGTCGTTTTCTAATATAATATTGTCTCCCGTTATCTTGTTTTTATCTCCTTTCGGAATGTGTTTCTGAAGTAATTTCTCCACCTCTTTAACAGAGTCATCATTATTTTCTTGCTCAATTAATTTTACTTCTATCAGTCTTTCCAAGTCATTGATTGCTGCAAAGTAGGTCAGTTCATAATCACTCAATAACCGTGCATCTATGTCAGGTAACACCTGCGATACCCTCATACAGAGTGCTTCATCCACATCAATTTTTTCAAAAAGTAGTACTGGTGTTGTGCTGATATTATGTTTGGAAAAAGTAACAGTATAGTCTTCATAAACCAAATCTATATGCTTGGTGAAGGAGAAGAATATAGATAGAAATTTAGCTAAGTCTTTGGTTTTTACAGAGGTGTTAAAAAAAGGAAGTGCTTTGAAGTTGCCTCCTACGGGCTCTGTCTCTATCACCACACTATTTGTGAAAATGTGGTTTTCGTTTATGAAGCTAAAGTTTTTGTAAGTATCATTCTTTGCCCATAGAACCAATGAAGAGTTCACATTAATTTCATCCTCTAGGTCTGTAAGAAGCAATTGTAGAATCCCTTTGTTGGGCATAGCTTCTATCACAGTACCATCTTCTGTTACCCAAACCTTGCTTTGAAGTAATAGTTCGATGAGTGAGTCGTTTTCGTGGAGATAAACCTGATTGGTAGGGTGTTCCCAATCAACTACAAAGTCCGAACGGTGATGTATGGTTTGTACTTGCTTTAATATTGTTCTTACTACACCACTGTAATGTTGGTAATCTACTTCTACTACTTTGCCTTTGTCATTTCGAACTTCTATGTATGCGCCGGAATCATCGAATAGTAAACAAAAAACAACTGATATAATCTTCCCCTTGGTGACTGTAGTTGTAGTCTTTTCTTTTTTAAATACTTCAAAAACCGATTTGCCAGCCATAATACTTTTATTTTACCGAAAAGCCACTCAGATAGTTATACATTGTAAGTAATAGGTAATAAGTTAGCATTTCCTACTTTCTTAGTGTTCCTTTCCGTCTTCGTGCCTTTGTGGCATTTACTTCTTCTATCCCAATCAGTGTTCTTTTACCTCGGTTACACCACCACTTATCACAAATTTCATTGCATCGGATGCCCCAATATCTTTTATCGGCTTTATTTTATAGGGAGGAACAAAAAACAGCATACCACTTATTGCGTATGAATGAGGAACATAGACCGCTACATGATCTTCTAAACCAAAGTTTGCTACACTTTTTTGGGTAATAAACCCTACACGCCACACATCGTCTCCATCAGTGTTTACCAGAACAGGTTTATCAAACTTCTTCTTATTTCCTGCAAAAGCTTCCATTAAATCTTTTACGGAAGTGTAAATTACCTTAACTCCGGGTGTTTTCTCTAAAATTTTGTCTAATGAGGAAACCACTTTGCCAAAGAAGAACATAGAAGAAACCCAACCAACAAACATCACTAAAATAAGAACTACTAAAAAACCAAGACCGGGTATCTTTTTTAGGTTACCCTCAGAATCTATGCCTACAAGGCTTGGTACAATCTTGTGCAGTATGTTTGGAAGGATATCATCTACTGAATTGAAAAGAAGTAAAACTGCCCAGATTGTCACCCCAATTGGTGCCAGAACGATGATTCCTTGCAGAAATGTTTGCAGCAGCTTCGCCAATCTATTTTTCCTTACTACATCGCGGGTTTCTTTGTCCATTCTCATAAAAAACATTTGGGCGTAAAGGTCGGAACAATTACAAAAAAAATCAACTCCTTTCTTTTTACTTCTTGGCAAGTATTATTGAGAAATAAAAAAGGATGTATTCCTAATGATTAGTTCTCTTTTTATCCTCTCCCTTCCCCTTCCTTTTTACTATTTGTTTGAGGATGTAAAAGTTAGTCCATCGCTCAAAAGACTTACTCCTGCCGAATTTCCTGCATAGGCAAAAGCTGTATATTGTTGACCAATTATTAAGTTGTGAATTATCTTTACTCTTTGCTTATTTGCATTGTGCAACAACCTTACACCTGATCCTTTAGGGAAGTCTAATACCCCATTGGCAAAAGTGGTTCCAGTTGGAAGCTCACTTCCTTCAACAACATATAATCCATAATAGGTAGTCGTATCTGGTGACATAAACTCGACGGAGACAGGGCCTCCTCCAAGATGAAATAACTCATGGAATACAGGTTTTCCTGGAACTGTACTTGCCGAAACACTCTGTTTATTGGGTGTGAAGCCAGATAGATTAATTAAATCAAATGAAAATCCGGGCAAACCTTCTACATAGTCCTTTAAAGTATCTAATCCCTCCGTCATGTTTGTTGCGGCAATGTCATAGGCACCTTTTTCATCTTCACCTCCAGCTTCATATTCGTTATTTGCAGTTCGATAGTTGCTTACCAAAAGCAAAAAAGCAGTCTTAGTAATGGTAGGAGTAGCGAATGAACCAATATTGGCTGTACCATAAATTCCATTGGAAACTTTGGTAAGCGTTGTGTTGTAATGCAACTTGGTTCCGGTGTGGTAATCATTCAAAATAAAGAGTTTCATACAAATGTTTTTAGCGACCTATGATTTATTCATTCAAACCTAACTGCCTTATTTGGTTATCCAACGTTAAACTTTGCCTTTTCCTAAAAGAGTTATGCACATTCTTAAGGTTTGTATCTAAAAGAGCGGTTTAGCGTCAGGCACTTATCGTTTTTATTGAATCTAATTCATTGATGATTGTCTTCTTTATGCTCTTTAGACCAGGATTTAACGAATAAACCCAGACTTGTGTCAATGTCTGGTCACTTTTAGGTGGAAAAGGTATCACATAGATAGATGTTTCTAGATTTTTGACAAAAAAAGTAAAACATGTATCAATGTCTGGTCACTTTCAGGTGGAAAGGGCATCACACAGATAGAAGTCTTTCAATTTTTGATGAAAAAAGCAAAACATTGATCAAAGCTTGATAAATAATGATTAATTGTTGGTGAATCTTCTAATTAGATTCATTTTGAGGCATAAATCATGTAATCAAATGATTTATAGAATAGTTTTATGTCCTTACCTTGAATTCAAAAATTAAATAGGTTGGTTAGTTATACTAAAAATGATGATAAATTAACCAGAATCTTGGTTAACGAGTCAAAAGAACCTTAAAGAACAAATTGGAATTATTGTAATCACTCTTGAAATAAATTTTGTCATGTAAGTTTTAACTATATTTTTACCATGATATATAATATTTATGTGTCGGCGGAAGCTGAAAAGCCATCAGAGTAAGCAAAATGATAAAAACAAAAAAAATGAAAAAAATTCTTTTAAAATCAACGTGCTTCCTGCTTATTCCTTCTGTCTTACTATCTAGTTGTGCAACAATTGTAAGCAAATCTTCTTGGCCGGTGTCTATACATACAAACCCAGAAGGTGCTGGGATAAGCATAACAGATAAAAAAGGTAAAGAGATTTATAAAGGGCAATCTCCTGCTACGATTGAGTTAAATTCAGGTGCAGGTTTCTTTGCAAGGGCTGAGTATCAAGTGAAGTTGTCATCCCCCGGATTCAATGATAAAATTATACCTATCACTTGTAGTTTAAATGGTTGGTATTGGGGTAATATACTCATTGGAGGCTTTTTAGGCATGCTAATAATTGATCCAGCAACAGGTGCAATGTGGAAAATTTCAGATTCTTCAATAGATCAAACACTAACTAAAAGTAAATCTAATGCTTCAATCGAGACAACCCCTAGTTTGAAAATTGTTAATATAAAAGATGTCTCAATAGATTTGAAATCTAAGCTAGTTAGGATAAATTAATAGCAATTTGTTTATTATTTTATTATAACAAAGGAAAAGTGCAGCTATCTACTTAAAAGATGCTGCACTTTTTGTTTATACTAGACCTATATATACATAACGACCTTTCAAACGAAACCATCAATTGTCTTCGCCAGCTGATAATCTAAATCTGTAACTACACCACCTGCATCGTGTGTACACAGCCATATCTGCACTTTATTATACTCATTCGTCCACAGCGGATGGTGTTGTAATTCCTCTGCGGCTACTGCTACTTTTTGCATGAAGGCAAATGCCTCTTTAAAATCAGTAAACAGAAATTCTTTGTATAACCGGTTGTTTTGTATCGTCCACATAGTTCTTTAATTTATGAAAAATTATTTTTTGTTGTAAGAAACGTTTTGCTTTTTTTGAACATCTATAAGCTGAATTTGTTTAATGTTGCATACATTACCCACTTACAAAATTTCATTAATGAAGTATCTTTTATTGGTTGTTATTGTTTTATGGTCGGGCTTATTGTATTCGCAAGAAAAAATATCTGTTGGGTTTCAAGGAGGAATAAATGCTCCGGGACTGATGGTGAGAAGTAAAAACCCCGTTGTGGATGGCTACAAAACAAATCTCTCTGCTTTTTATGGATTGATGGCAGAGGAGGGATTAAGTAAAAAATGGTCGTTGGTGGAGGAAATAAACTATGCCAACATGACCATTACAAAAAATGGGGCGCAGGTGATACCCAGGAGTGCATATAATAATCTGAAATTGGTGAATGTTTCTGCCTACCCTCGTTTGTATGCAACTTTTGACAGTAAGATTCAAACAAAATATGTGGAAATTCCGGTAATGCTGAAGTATGCTGTATATGAAGATGAGCAAATTAAGTTTTATGTGAATGGAGGGCCTTTTGCAGGTATTATGTTTTATGGCAACGCTGCTACGCAAGGAATTGGTAAAGTATACAGTGATGCAGCGCATACTAAACCGATAGATCCTCCTATTAACATCTCGTTTAACCAAAATCAAAATCTGAAGGATTGGTTTCATCCGCTCAATTTTGGTATTAAAGGAGGAGTGGGGCTTACGGTGAAAGGAGAAGCAGGTGAGTTTTTTGCAAATTTGAGTAGTAGCCTAGGATTGGTGAACATAGAAGAAAGCACAGGTGATGGTGAGAGTAAAACAAAATCTTTGGTGTTGGCAGTGGGTTATTTGTTTCATTTGAGTAAATAAATAGTATTAATGTTACCTACTGTATGGTCAGTTTACCGATAAGTTAGCTAAACCAACAGTTCATTAACAAAGAATATCTCTTTTGGCATTGGGTTTGATATTTTGATATACAACAAAAAGACATTAATTTTTTTCTCATAAGCAGTTAGTTTTGGTTGCGGCTCCGATGTTTATCGGGGCCAATTTTTTTTAGGCATAACCACAAAGAACACAAAGTTTTGCACTAAGAAACACAATGGATTCTGTAAATTCTGGTGTTCTTTGTGGTTCTTTTCCTTGTGTTCCTTGTGGTTAAATAAAGCAAAAAACTTTTTATTTGGAATATAACACCACATTACTATACATTTGCAGCCGAAGAGAAAATGAAGGGAACTATTGCAGTTCCCTTCTTCTTTATACCTATGGCAGTAGATACATTAAAAAAGATAGAAGATTGGATTCAAGAAATTTTAGCAGACTACCCAGATTTATTCTTAGTAGAAGCGAAGATTAAGCCTACCAATAACATAAAGGTCTTCATAGACGGAGATACAGGCTTCCCTATAGATTTGTGTGTACGCATCAACAGAAAGTTGTATAAGTTAATAGAAGAGGCTGCTATCTATCCCGAGGGAGATTTTGGATTGGAAGTATCAAGTCCGGGTATTACAGAGCCATTAAAACTGCATCGTCAGTATACAAAGAATGTGGGTAGGGATGTGGAAGTGACCTTCAAAGATGGCTCTATCAAAGAAGGAACACTTGAAACAGTGGCAGAAGAGGATATCATTCTGGCATACACAGAGGGTAAGGGCAAAAAAGCAGTACAACAGAAATTGGTGATACCAATAGCTAATATAAAAACAACAATAGTTCAAATTAAATTTTAAGAGAGTTTAAAATTAAAGTTTCTAGGTTATGGCAAGTATAAACTTAATTGATGCATTTCAGGATTTTAAAGACGCGGAGAACTTAGATCGTCCCACGATGATGAAAGTAGTTGAAGACGTGTTTAAGACATTGCTACGTAAGAAATATGGTAGCGATGAAAACTTCGACGTAATTGTAAATGCTGAAAAGGGGGATTTGGAAATCATCCGTCACCGAATAATTGTGGAAGATGGCGATGTGATGGATCCCAATGAAGAAGTAGCATTCTCGGAAGCTACTAAAATAGAACCCGATTTTGAAGTGGGTGAAGAGTTGTATGAAGGAGTAGACATGCTGGACTTCGGTCGTCGTGCCATACTTGCTGCTAAACAAACTTTGGCAAGCCGCATAGGTGATTTGAAAAAGAATGCACTTGTAAAGAAATATGAGGACAGAATTGGAGAGATAATATCTGCTGAAGTATATCAGGTTTGGAAAAAAGAAGTGTTGTTGTTGGATGAAGAAGGCAATGAATTGATTCTTCCAAAATCTGAGCAAATACCAAATGACTTCTTCAAGAAAGGAGAAAATGCAAGAGCCGTAATTGAAAGAGTTGATTTGAAGAACAACAATCCTGTTATCATTCTATCTAGAACTAGCCCTAACTTCTTGGCTAAGTTGCTAGAAATTGAAGTTCCAGAAATATTTGATGGATTGATTGTTATAAAGAAGATAGTACGTGAACCTGGTGAAAGAGCGAAGGTTGCTGTAGAAAGCTACGATGATAGAATTGATCCAGTGGGTGCCTGCGTAGGTATGAAGGGAAGTCGTATTCATGGAATAGTACGTGAATTGAAGAATGAAAATATTGACGTTATCAATTATACCACAAATATTCAATTGCTTATTCAACGTTCATTAACGCCAGCTAAGATTAGCTTTATGAAGATTGATGAAGATAAGAAACAAGTTGATGCTTATCTGAAAGCAGATCAGGTGTCTCTTGCAATTGGACGTAGAGGGGTGAATATCAAGTTGGCTTGCGAGTTGACAGGATATGAAATTGATGCTTTCAGAGAAGATGAAGAACAAGTAAATGAATTTGATATAGATTTGGACGAATTTACAGATGAAATTGAATCTTGGGTTATTGATGAATTCAAGCGAGTTGGTTGCGATACAGCACGCAGTGTTCTGGCATTAACACCAAGTGAATTGGAAAGAAGAACGGATCTTGAAAAAGAAACAATTGCAGATGTAATTAAGATCTTGAAGGAAGAGTTTGAAAGAGAAGAAGAATAAGTAATCTGATTTTGAAAGATTTAGGGTTACTTTGTGCTTGTTAAGGGAATTAAAACTTAGCAAAAGAGTACATTAATTTAGAGTTTAACAACAAAATACAAAATGGCTATGATGTTTTAAATAGTTTATAGCCATAGGATTAAATAGCACTGAATGTCAGAACTGAAGTTACCGAGGTTATTAGCTGCAGCTAAAGAGTTTAATGTGGGGGCAGATACCATCACAGACTTTTTGGCTAAGAAAGGGTTTCATAAAGATGATTTGAAACCAACGGCGAAGCTTACCGAGCCTATGTATTATGCGTTGCAAGCTGAATTTCAGAATGACAAGCAAGCAAAAAACAAAGCTGATTTGGTAGAGATACCAAAAAATCAGCATAGTGATCGCAAAAGAAGGGATGAGGAAGAGATAACCTTTAGAAGGGATGATAGAAAGTTTGCACCCAAAGAAGAGGTGAAACCAGTAGAGCAACCTGTTGTTACTGCACCACAAGTTTTACAACCAGAACAAACTATCACTCCCCCTCCTGTTGTAGAAGTAGCTAGTCCTGCTCCTGCAAAGCCAGTTGAACCAGTAAAAGCAGAAGATGTATTCAAAATACCTGCTTCTCCCGAAGTTTCTCCCGTTGTTGCTCAATCTACAGAAGTAGCAGAATCAGATAATAATATTGTTAAAATAGAGGCTCCTGAATTAGAAGGGCCGAAGATTTTAAGCAAAATAGATTTGTCTGCTATTGACTCATCAACTAGGCCTAAAAAGGTAGAATCTAGGAAGCAAGAAGAAGTTGTTGCAAAAGAGGCAATAGCACCAGAAGTTAAGCCTACAGTTCCTGCTCCAGAAAATATAGCTCCAGTTGCTGCTCCTACTATCAGTAAAGTGGAGGAAGAAAAGGTACTGCCCCAAAAAGAAGTTCCTGTTATAGCGCCTCCTTCAACTTCCGAGGCAGAGGTTGCTTCTTCAAGTGAGGGTGTTGTTATAGAAAATATTCAGGCAGAAATCATTACAGGGCCAAAAATTTTAGGTAAGATAGAATTGCCTGTTGACAGTGATACCAGACCTAAACCTAGTAGTGCTGAGGATCGCAAACTGAGGAAAAGAATTCCTGTTGATAATAGAAAAGTGGGTGGTGGACATCATCACCATCATCCTGGTGGTGGTCATCCCGGAGGTGGTCAGGGTAATTTCCAAAATAGGGGACCTCAACAAGGTGCTGGTGGATTTAACAGAGACAACAGACCTGTACAAGCACCACCCTCCGGACCGGGTGTTGGTGCCAACAGACCTGTAGTTGCTGCAAATAATAACAACAATCGCGGCGGTGGCGGATTTAACAGAGATAACAGACCTGGCGGCGGTGGCTTCAACAGAACTGGAGGACCGGGAGGAGGAAACAGATCTTCTAACAGAAGAGAGGATAAGGAAATAGACGCAAAAGAAATTCAAGATAAAATTAAGGAAACGCAAGCCAAACTGGCCGGTGGTGGTGGTAGAGGTAAGAGCCTGAAAGCGAAGTATCGTCGTGCAAAACGTGATGAAGCTGCCGAGGCAATGAATGACATGGAGGGCGATGATAACAAGCTACAGGTTACAGAGTTTGTGACTGTGAGTGAGTTGGCAAACTTGATGGATGTAAGTTTCGCTGAAGTTATCGGAAAATGTATGGGTCTGGGTATTATGGTTAGTATCAACCAGCGTCTGGATGCGGAAGTAATAGAATTAGTTGCAAGCGAATTTGATTTTGAAGTTGAATTTATCGGTGTTGATGATATTGACGAAATGGATGAGGATGAGGAAGAAGAAGATTTGGCTGACTCAGAAACTCGTCCACCAATTGTGACTATAATGGGTCACGTGGATCATGGTAAAACATCATTGCTGGATTATATCCGTAGTGCTAATGTGGTTGCAGGTGAGGCCGGTGGTATTACGCAGCATATTGGAGCTTATGAAGTAACCCTTCCAGACGGAAAAGCGATTACTTTCTTGGATACACCTGGTCACGAAGCCTTTACAGCGATGCGTGCAAGAGGTGCTAAGATTACGGATATAGCAGTCATTGTTGTAGCAGCGGATGATGCAGTGATGCCTCAAACAAGGGAAGCTATCAGTCACGCCCAAGCAGCAGGTGTACCAATGATTTTTGCAGTTAATAAAATGGATAAAGACGGAGCTAATCCTCAAAAAATTTATGAACAATTGGCTGGTATGAACATCTTGGTAGAAAGCTGGGGTGGTAAATACCAAAGTCAGGAATTGGCTGCTAAAAAGGGATTAAACGTTGATTTATTACTGGAGAAGATATTGTTAGAGGCAGAATTGTTAGATGTAAAAGCTAATCCTAAGCGTGAAGCTACAGGGTCTATTATTGAAGCATCCCTAGATAAAGGTCGTGGTTACGTAGCCACTATCCTTGTACAAAACGGTACACTTCGCCAAGGCGATCTGATGGTTTCTGGTCAGTATTATGGCCGTGTAAAAGCGATGTTCAATGAAAGAAATCAACGTGTAACCGAAGCTCCGCCTTCAACACCGGTAGTAATACTAGGTTTGAATGGAGCGCCACAGGCGGGTGAGAAATTCAAGATTTATACTGAGGAAAGCGAAGCAAAAGAAATTGCAACCAAGAGAGCACAGATTTCTCGTGAACAAGGGTTACGTGCCAGAAAACATATTACACTTGATGAAATCGGACGTCGTTTGGCATTGGGTAACTTTAAAGAATTGAACATCATCATCAAGGGTGATGTGGATGGCTCGGTAGAGGCATTGAGTGATTCTTTACAGAAATTATCTAATCAAGAAATTGCCATCCGCGTTGTACATAAAGCAGTTGGTCAGATTTCTGAAAGTGATGTATTGTTGGCGGCTGCTTCCGATGCCATTGTTGTAGGCTTTAATGTTCGTCCTTCTTCTCAAGCCAATAAGCTAGCGGAAAACGAAGGTGTTCAGGTTAAAATGTACTCTATCATTTACACGGCTATCGATGAGATCAGAAGTGCGATGGAAGGTATGCTTGAGCCTAAGGTTGAAGAAAAAGAAGTTGCAACTGTTGAAGTTAGAGAGGTATACAAATTTGATAAAGCAACCGTTGCTGGTTGTTATGTTCAGGAAGGGAAAATCAAGCGTGACCATAAAATTCGTGTGTTCCGTGATGGTATCCTCGTTTATCCTCGTCAGGAAGGTGGATTTGCTGAGTTGGGCAGCTTGAAACGCTTTAAAGATGATATGAAGGAAGTAAACAATGGTTATGAGTGTGGTCTGACTGTTAAGGGCTTCAGTGACCTTGCAGTAAATGATAGCATCATTGCTTATGAAGAAGAAGAAGTGAAGCGTACTTTATAATACAAAAGAAGCATTAGTGCTTTTAATTGATACTGATAAGGTCTGGACTACTAGTTCAGACCTTATTTTTTGCTTCATTCTATCCTCCAACAAACTTCTTTAGCCTTATTAGTGATTGCCAATTCCTTGTACTCTATGAATATTTCGGTGAATGGATATATTTAATACTTAGCCTGTAGTGACATAGACGTTACTTTGCATTCAAATGAAATACGCACTCACATTTCTCGTAATCTTTTATAGCCTCAGCTCTTTTGCACAGGGTGATTTTATATTGCTAAGAAAGGATAATGTGGTTATTCAATCCTATGTCAAAGACAGTTATCTGAAATGCCAGTTAAACAATGGTCAATGGATTGAAGGTCGTATCAAGAAGATAAAGGCCGATTCTTTGTTTTTGGAACAGATACAAGTGCGCCAGGTAGCAAGCATCTTCGGTACCCCCATGTTGGACACAATGCGGTATGGACTTGCAAAATTCTCAATCAATGATGTTCATTTGTTACCCAAAAAAGAACATGGTATATCGGTAGTAAATGACGGTTCATTGTTTATGCTAGGGGCAGGGGGATATGCGGTTTTGAATATCATTAATGGTCTTACTCAACCCAATCAGTCGGTTACTTCCAATCAAAACCTTATTAACTTGGGCATTGCCGCAGGCGTTTTTATGTTTGGCGAAATCCTCCATTGGACGCATCGAGACTTTATTACTTTAGGGAAAAAGTACCAACTTTACTCCACCGCAACCATTCCTAGCAAATAGTCCTTTTATTTGCAGAATGGGCAGTGCAATCAAATCTAAATCTACAAGCAAAAAATCTACTTTATTAAGTAGAATCTGGCGGTTTACCAAGCGTCTCTTTTTGATTATGTTCATTTCTTCGTTGTTGTATGTAATCATTTGTCGTTGGATGATGCCTCCCATTACCCTCACACAGATAGATAATGGTATTAGTTATGGGCTGAAAAGAGATTATGTAGACCGGATAAACATTTCTCCCAATGCTCGGCTTGCGGCTATTGCCAGTGAAGACCAACTTTTCCCAGATCATTATGGTTTTGATTTTCAGGCGATAGAAAAAAGCCTTTCTCAAAAGAAACACAAAAAAAAGAAGTTGCCCTTGGGTGCTGCGGCAAGTACCATCAGTCAGCAGACTGCCAAGAATATTTTTTTATGGCAAGGAGGAGGCATCTGGAAGTATATACGGAAAGTTCCTGAGGCTTACTTTACGGTTTTGATAG
>CANGFK010000021.1 GCA_947452925.1 Chitinophagaceae bacterium
AAAGGGCCATCCATATCTACATAGTCCAATTGAGGCAGGAAGTTAGCGATCGCTGCCGAGCCAATACTTGTTTCATTCATGCAGCCCATCATCACTTTCAGGTTCAATTCCCTCGCTTTTGCAATCATTCTTATCGCAGGAGTGATGCCGCTACATTTAGTTAGTTTGATATTAATCCCATGAAAATGATTGACACATTGCTCCACATCCTTCTCAAATACACAACTCTCATCTGCAAATAAAGGCAATGGAGATTCACTGAATAATACTTTCATCCCATCCCAATTATCTTTTGCCAGCGGTTGTTCCACCAGTTCCACGCCTAAATCTTTCAAAACAGGTATCTTTTTCAGCGCTTCCTCTAGTGTCCATGCCGCATTCGCATCTACTCTAAACACGGCGTCAGTGTGTTTTCGGAGTGCTTCTATCATTTCGATATCATCTGCTGTACCTACCTTTATTTTATAGATAGGCCATGGTTTTGCTTGCATCTTTTCAACCATCTTTTCTACAGAATCGATGCCAATAGTGTAATCCGTCAACGGCGTATTTGTCCATTCGGTGTTCCAGAGTTGATGCAGCAGTTTTCCTTTCATCTTTCCAAACAAATCCCAGCAGGCAATGTCCAGGGCGGCTACCAGAAAGGGATTGTTAGGTAAAAGATGGTGTAAATAATGCCAATACCGCTCAGGCTCTGTTAGTGCGAACTTTTCTATAAAAGGCTGCTTCTTTTGTATGTCAGCAATCATGTCCTCCACTGTAATATTATAATAAGTAATGGCAGGTGCTTCGCCAAAACCTACATAATTGCCCAATTGAAGGGCAACTATCAATGTCGACTGATGGGTTTTCGTTCGTCCACCAGAGATGGTGAATGGATATTGAAAGGGTATTTCTTTATGCCAATAATATAGCTTCATGTATTGTAAATTGGGTGCAAGATAAAAGGTTGGTGCTAAATCTGCAGAATCCTTTTCAACCATTATCCCGTTATCATTTACTTTGCAATCATTAATAAAAAGGCTAATCAAAAAAAATGAAGATAGATTTCAATAATCCAACAATTAAGAGCATATCACTCACTATTATATTTTATTTATCAATAGGAATATTGATTCCTTTTCTTAATTATTCACTACCTGGTGATATGTGCAACCCTGGTTTTGGATTCATGTTAATAGTATTATTACCCTTTTTAAGTTTCATTCTTTTCGTTATAAACTTTAAAAAGACTTATGACGGAAATAAGGCAAACAAGTTTTCTTCCATCATCCATTTTGCAGTATTTATCTTTTGCTTGGTAACCTATTTAATAATCGCAAACCGTTAAGTGAATTTCAGACTAAGCTTTTGAATGTTATCATTTACTTTGCAGCGATGAATAACAGTTACGAGAAGTCCCCCTTTAGGGGCGGAGGGGTCACCATCCTTGCCATCGAATCCTCTTGCGATGATACTAGTGCCGCCGTATGTGTGGATGGTATCATTCGCTCAAACATCATTGCCACTCAAAAGGTGCACGCAAAATATGGCGGCGTAGTGCCCGAACTGGCTAGCCGCGCACATATTCAGAATATTGTCCCTGCCGTTCATGAAGCTTTGGAAGCGGCACAGACTACTTTGCAGGATTTAGATGCAATTGCCTTCACGCAGTCCCCCGGTCTCATTGGCAGCTTGCTGGTTGGCGTTCAGTTTGCAAAAAGTATCGCTTTGGCGCTCAATAAGCCATTAATTGCTGTTCACCACATGCAAGCGCATGTATTGGCGAACCTTATTGATGCAGAAAACCGTCCTTCCTTTCCGTTTTTGTGCCTGACAGTGAGTGGCGGACATACGCAGATTGTGTTGGCCAAATCGCCATTGGAGTTGGCCGTTATTGGAGAATCTATTGACGATGCCGCTGGTGAGGCCTTTGATAAATGTGCCAAATTGCTCGGTTTGCCTTACCCGGGTGGCCCTCTCGTAGACAAATATGCCAAAGATGGCAACCCGCTTGCCTTTAAGTTTGCCGAACCTCAGATGCCCGATCTTCAATTTAGCTTTAGCGGTCTAAAAACATCTGTTCTGTATTTTCTTCAAAAGCAGGACGCTGGATTTATTGAGCAAAACCTGCCCGATTTGTGTGCGTCCATCCAACATACCATCATTAATATCTTATTAAAGAAGCTTAACAAAGCCGTGTTGCAAACAGGCGTGAAAAGAGTGTGCATTGCGGGTGGCGTTAGTGCAAACAGTGGGTTACGCAACGGATTGCAAGAGATGGGGCGCAAATATGGCTGGCAAACTTTTATCCCCGCCTTCCAATATTGCACCGACAATGCCGCCATGATTGCTATCACTGCCTTTTATAAGTATCAGGCGGGTATTTTTGCAGAATTAGATGCTAGTCCGAGTGCAAGGGCTGAGTGGTAGTTCAATTCAGTTACATAGTTGGACATAGAATAGATTTATTTATAACCCTCAATTCATTTTCTTCACTTTTAATTCTGTGCTGACATTTCTAGTTTTTAGTAATAAAAAAGAGGGTAAATGGTCAAAATTTCCAATTCCAAATGACGCATTGTTCTAGAAAAAAATACGCAAAATGGTAATATACCACCAATTACCCTCTTCATCCCCCTTTTTACCTATGTAAAATACCCCTAAAAAACTGCATGTTGTCCAATATCTATTGCATGTTGTCCGATTGCTAGTAAAAGTTGTCCATTTTCAACCACATTTTACCCATTTCCACTGCATGTTGCCCGTTTTCAACTGCAAGTTGGGCAATATTTGTTGTATTTTGCCCAAAAGCGACCTGCAATCGGGCAACATGCAATAGATATTGGGCAACATACATTTTTTTTGGGCAACTTGTAATAGGAATCGGACTGCATGCAGAATTTCTGGGCAATGAACAATAGTTGTCGGATTATGAAACATTGAAATTGGACAATAAGGGGAAGGAATGGAGAATTGTTAATGGATAATTAATAATTGACAATTGATAATTTTAAGAAATTGACTGCAATCAGCACCATCTACCCGTCCTTTCGACGATAGGAGAAATCTAACCAAATGATTGTAACACATTTTTAAGACAACAACAGTCGTATCTATTGCAATTAGATTTCTCATGCCTCGAATTGACGTTCGTTTCATCAATTATCAATTCCTTTCGTTGTATATCAACAAACAATCACCTAAAAATTGGATGAACGGTCAATTTTATTGGTTTATTAATCCCTACTTTCGTAAGCACTCCTTTTAACTAGCATTTATTACATGAAAAAGAAAATTATATTCTATCTAGGGACACTCATTTGTACCCTATCTGTCGCTTCCATTCATGCGCAGGAAACATATCCCATCAATGATATAGCGAATCCGCGGGAAGGTTGCTACGCTTTTGTGAATGCGACCATTCAAAAAGATGCCAATACAGTTATTTCCAACGGAACGATGGTGATAAGACAAGGCAAAATAGTGGCTGTGGGTACCAACTTAAAGCTTCCGAAAGACGCAGTATTGGTTGACTGTAAGGGAAAGTTTATATACCCATCCTTCATAGATATATACACAGATTATGGCGAGCAAATGCCTAAAACTGAGCGTAAAGAACGCTTCAGTGGCTATCAATTGGCATCCAATAAGAAGGGGGCTTTCGGTTGGAACCAGGCAATTGTATCCGAGCGGGACGCTTCGCAATCTTTCAATGTAAATGAGGCTAAAGCCAAAGAATATCGGGGCGCAGGCTTCGGAACAGTGCTTACGCACGTGCCTGATGGCATAGCAAGAGGTACCGGTTTGGTTGTTTCTCTCGCCAATCAAAAAGAAAATAAAGTCATCCTGAAAGAACGCGCCTCTGCCCATTATTCTTTTGATAAGGGAAGCAGTACACAAGATTATCCTGGCTCATTGATGGGTTCTATCGCCTTACTCAGACAAACTTTTCTGGATGCTGCATGGTATAAAACCAAGCCGGCAACTGAGGGCGTAAACCTGTCGTTGCAAGCATGGAATGATAACCAGAATTTGCCACAAATATTTGAGTGTGCCGATAAATGGATGGTGCTACGGGCAGATAAGGTAGGCGATGAGTATGGAGTGCAATACATTTTTCGTGGCGCGGGCGACGAATACCAGCGCATTAAAGAGGTAAAGGCAACCGGAGGGTCGTTTATTATCCCCATCAACTTCCCTATGCCAATGGATGTAGAGGATCCGACAGATGCGCGATTTGTTTCGCTAGGAAGTTTGAAGCATTGGGAATTGGCACCATCAAATCCCGGAATATTGGAAAAGGAAGGGGTGAATTTTGCCTTGACAACAAATGGTCTGAAGGATGTTTCGGCATTTTGGACCAACCTTCGCAAAGCAATAAAGTACGGATTGAGTAAACAAAAAGCTTTTGATGCACTCACCAAAACCCCTGCTACATTATTGAATATTTATGATAAAGTGGGTAGTCTGGACGCCGGAAAAGTGGCTAATTTCATCATTACTTCAGATACTATTTTCTCAGATAAAATGTCTATCTATGAAAACTGGGTTCAAGGCGAAAACTATAGCGTGAAAGAGAACGGTTGGAAGGAGATTAAGGGGAAATATGACCTGACAATAGGCAATGAAACCTATAAATTAACGGTAAAAGGAGACGCAAGCGCACCAACGGCAGAACTGATTAAAAACGATACAGCGAAAGTGGATATTAGTTTGACGAATAACCTGATAAAGCTAACTATTTCGTTTAAAAAAGATACACTAAACAATTACAGACTAACGGGTGTGCAAAGCAATGATCTGTGGGCAGGAACCGGACAGCAGATTGGCGGAAAATGGGTAAGCTGGAACGCAATAAAGACCGAAAAAGAGAAACCTGTAATTGATACACCCAAGGCTGCAAAAGGACTTCCTGCTATTGGCAGTGTAATTACTTATCCTTTTGGTGGATACGGTTCGGCTGTACCAAAAACTGCTGAAACGATACTATTTAAAGGGGCAACGGTATGGACAAATGAAAGCGATGGCAAGCTAGAGGAAGATGTGTTGGTAGAAGGCGGAAAAATTGCAGCGACAGGCAAGAATCTGGATGCAGGGAAGTATAAAAATGTACGGATAATAGATGCAAAAGGCAAGCATCTGACGCCCGGAATCATCGATGAGCATAGCCATATAGCGGTAACGGGAGGCGTAAATGAGTGTTCGCAAAGCGTGACGGCGGAAGTGCGGATAGCAGACGCCATTTACCCGGAAGACATTAATATTTACAGACAATTGAGTGGCGGTGTCACCACTTCACACATTCTTCACGGAAGTTGCAACACCATTGGCGGACAAACACAACTGATTAAACTAAGATGGGGTGCAAACGCCGAGCAAATGAAGGTGATTGGCTGGGATCCATTTATAAAGTTTGCACTAGGAGAAAACGTTAAAAAAAGCTACCAAACTTGGGGTAACAATCGCTTTCCAGACAGCAGAATGGGGGTAGAAGAGCTACTGAATGATGCCTTTTCTCGCGCCACTGACTACGAAAAGCAAGGGATGGGCAAAAGAAAAGATTTGGAGTTAGAAACATTGAGTGAGATTATGCATGGAAAGCGTTTCATTACTTGTCATAGTTATGTACAAAGCGAAATTACTGCGCTAATGAGGATTGCAGAGAAGTACAATTTCAGGGTAAACACGTTCACGCACATTCTCGAAGGCTACAAAGTGGCAGATAAGATGAAGCAGCACGGTGCAAATGCCAGCACTTTCTCCGATTGGTGGGCATATAAGATGGAAGTTGCGGATGCGATACCTCAGAACGCCACTCTGATGCAAAAAGAAGGCTTGAATGTAGCGATAAATTCAGACGATCCAGAGATGGCTAGGCGTCTTAACCAAGAAGCTGCCAAGAGTGTAAAATATGGCGGCATGAATGAGCAAGATGCCCTAAAAATGGTGACGCTGAACCCTGCAAAAATGCTTCACATAGCCGAAAAGACAGGTAGTATCAAGGTGGGGAAAGACGCAGACCTCGTGCTTTGGAGCGATCATCCGTTGAGTATCTATGCAAAGTCGATGATGACAATGGTAGATGGTGTGGTGTACTTCGATAGAGAAAAAGATGCATTACAACAACAATTTATTACCAAGGAAAAGGAAAGATTGATACAGAAAATGATAACTGCTAAGAAGAGTGGCGAGAAAACAACACCGGCAGTGGCAGCCATTGAATCGGAAAACTATTGCGAGGAAGACGGAAGCGGGGATAGTAAAACGATTTGGGACAGGATTAAAAGCAGAAGTTTGACAACAAGAGTGCAAGGGAATTAATTAAACTAATAAAACAAAAAAGTATGAAGCAACTACTGATTTATATACTGATTTTCACAGCCGTAATGGGTAAAACATTACTAGCACAAGAGAATATGCACCCTTCACCGGCGCAATCAAAAACGATAATCATCACCGGAGGAACCATACATATAGGTAATGGAAAAGTGATTGAGAAAGGAAGTATTACGTTTGTTAATGGGAAGATTATCAGTATTTCTGATGTAATTACACCTACGCAAGCAGCCACTTCAGCCAATACCGAAGTAATTGATGCCACTGGAAAGCAAATTTATCCAGGAATTATTGCAGCAAATACAAAGCTTGGGCTGATTGAAGTGGAGAGTACAAAATCCACTAGAGACAATGAAGAATTAGGAGATAACAATGCCGCCATCAGGTCGTTGGTAGCGTATAATACAGACAGTAAAGTAATCAATACAGTGAGAAGCAACGGGGTTTTGCTTGCTAATATCGTCCCTGAGGGCGGAACCATCAGTGGGAACGCTTCAGTTGTACAATTAGACGCCTGGAACTGGGAAGATGCTGCGTATAAGATAGACAAAGGGATTCATCTCAACATGCCATCGTTGATAAACATCAACCGTGGGGGTACACCCGCCGCAGAAGACGCTGTAAAGAAAGGATTAGACAAAGTGGAAGCCATAAAAGTATTCTTTAGAGAAGCAAAAGGGTATCTGGCTGAAGGAAATCACACGGCAACCAACTTGAAGTTTGAAGCGGTAAGAGGATTGTTCGATGGAAGCAAGACACTCTTTGTTCATTGCGAATTAGTTAAAGAGATGCTGGTTGCAATTGATCTAGCAAAGGAGTTCGGATTCAAGCTGACCCTTGTAAGTGCAACTGATTGTTGGATGATTACAGACATTTTGAAGGCCAATAACGTTTCTATCGTATTGGCAGACCCACATAGCCTTCCATTGATAGAAGATGACGCTGTAGATCAACCCTATAAGACGGCGGCTGCATTGCAAAAAGCAGGTATTGTATTCACCATCTACACCGACTTGATGGGAGGATTTTACAATCAACGGAATTTACCATTTATGGCAGGCACCCTAGCTACTTATGGATTAACAAAAGAAGAAGCGTTGCAAGCAATCACGTTAAATGCAGCTAAAATATTAGGCATTGAAGACAAAACGGGTAGTTTGGAAGTGGGAAAAGACGCCAATATAGTGATAAGCAATGGCGATATCCTCGATATGAAGAGTAGTAATGTCACCAACGCATTTATACAAGGGCGAGCCTTGAATCTGGACAACAAACAGAAACAATTGTTTGAGAGATACAAATACAAGTACGGACTAAAGTAGTGAAAATACTAAGCTAGTATCAGTAATTATAGTGCTGCGTACATTTTGGATATAACAGCCCCTATTTTTACAAACTACTTAAATTCTATGCGGCTCATAAGGAAAAAATCCCCTATTTTTGCCGCCCAATACGGACGGAGGGTGTAGCTCAGTAGGTTAGAGCGACAGTTTGTGGCACTGTAGGTCGTGGGTTCGAGACCCATCATTCTCCCATCAAACAATTAGCCTTGACTTGAAAAAGGTCAAGGCTTTATTTTAACTACAACCCAGTGCATTACGTCATCTATCTCATTCCTTTTATTGGTGCATTCGCAGGTTGGTTCATCAATTATCTGGCTTTACGAATATTATTTCACCCATCAACGCCCAAGAGGTTTTTAGGTGTCAGATTTCAAGGTATTCTACCCAAGAATCAAAAACAAATAGCAACCACTTTAGGTAATCTCGCAAGTGAAGGGATAAAACCATATATCAGTGAAGTAGAAGCAAGCATTACTTCGGCATCCAACATTGATAAGATGATGCCCTTTGTGGAGAAACATATAGATCATTTTCTTCGGGTGAAACTTGCCGAAAGAATGCCCGTAATCAGTATGTTTATTGGAGAAAGTACCATTGCAGAATTGAAATCTGTATTTATTGAAGAACTAAAAGAACTCTTTCCCGAGTTAATGAAGAATTATATTGATGGAATGAAAGAAGATTTGGATGTAGAGAAACTAATAGCCACTAAAATAGAATCGATAAAAACGGATAGGTTAGAATATATACTTAATAATACCCTAAGAAAGCAGTTGGCTTACTACAAGACACTTTCTATTGCTCTAGGATTCATTTTTGGATTACTGCAATTAACAATTGTAATCATTGCCAGATAAAATAATCTTTAGATTACTGTATTATTGGTATTCTTCCAACTAAAACACAAACTCAATTACTACTCCTTTGTGCATATTTCTGTCTTGGTAAGTTTGAAGTAGAATCTTTTTTGTAGAATATCGCTAAAATAAAAAGGGTCTCCCTGTAGAAACAGGTAGACCTCTAACGATTGCTTGCCATATGAAAAATCTTCGAATAATATTTTTGAGCCTTATGAAGTAGCTTAACTTTTTACTTTCTTAGTAACTTATTACCCCCGATTGCAGAACAAAAGTAAGCGTAGTTTCTAAGACTATTAAACTATCTTATTCTTTATTTTATGATGTCAAACTGATTTTAATAAAAGCAAAACCCTTTACAGTATTGAGTTACAGCAATAAAAATACATCATGTCCAACATAATAAAGGAGAATAAAAAACTTTTACTTTTATTAATATAATTTATCTTTTAAATCAAAAACTACAAGCCATCACTTCCTAAATCAAAATAATACATGCGTTAGAATAAAATAATTGGATATGTGCAATCGTTTTCGGTAGATTTGCCTCCCTTATTTAGTTTAATTTAAAAAAACGATTTAGCATGCTTATGAACAGTGCACTATTTTTCGCGGTTCCCGCAATGGGCGTTATCGGCCTCCTTTACACCCTCATTCAATTCAATTGGGTAGCCAAGCAAGATGCAGGCGGCGACCGAATGAAAGAAATCAGTACCTACATTGCCGAAGGCGCAATGGCCTTCCTGAAAGCCGAATGGAAGATTCTTGGATACTTTGTTGTGATTGTAGCTTTTCTATTGGGCTTTATGGCTAGCAAAAATGAAGGCAGCCATTGGACTATCGCACTCTCCTTTGTGGTGGGCGCTGTCTTTAGTGCCACAGCCGGATATATTGGTATGCGGGTTGCAACCAAAGCAAATGTTCGTACTGCACAAGCAGCTAAGACCAGTCTTTCCAAAGCTTTACATGTGTCCTTCACAGGTGGTTCTGTAATGGGACTTGGTGTATCTGGACTTGCAGTACTAGGATTAGGTGGTTTGTTTTTAATCATCAAACATTTCTTTTCTCCTGATGGCGATGCTACAGGGATGCTTCGTACCATAGAAGTGTTGACAGGCTTCTCTCTTGGCGCAGAAAGTATTGCTCTCTTTGCTCGTGTAGGTGGGGGCATTTATACAAAAGCTGCCGATGTTGGAGCCGATTTAGTTGGTAAAGTAGAAGCTGGCATACCAGAAGATGATCCTCGTAATCCAGCCACCATTGCAGACAATGTTGGTGACAACGTTGGTGATGTGGCAGGTATGGGTGCAGATTTATTTGGCAGTTATGTTGCAACAGTATTGGCAACTATGGTTTTGGGACAAGAAACTATTGCCACTGGCGATAAGTTTAATGGCCTCTCTCCTATACTTCTTCCGATGCTTATTGCCGCTTCAGGTATACTGTTGTCTATCATAGGAACCTTCTTTGTTCGCATCAGCGACACAGTTGGAGCAACCACGCACCATGTACAAAATGCATTGAATATGGGCAATTGGGGCTCTATGATACTTACAGCCATTGCGTCTTACTTTATTGTGAGCTATGTATTACCCGAAACAATGGTTTTACGTGGACTTACCTTTACCCGCAATGGCGTATTGGGCGCTATAGCAGTGGGTTTAATTGTAGGTACTTTAATGAGTATCATCACGGAATATTACACAGCAATGGGTAAGCGTCCGGTGTTGAGTATTATCCGTCAGTCTGCTACGGGTCACGCAACCAATATCATTGGAGGATTAGCTATTGGTATGGAAAGCACTTTCTTACCAATCCTAGTGTTGGCAGGAGGTATATATGGCTCTTTTGCTTGCGCTGGTTTGTATGGAGTAGCAATTGCAGCAGCTGGAATGATGGCAACAACAGCTATGCAACTTGCAATAGATGCATTCGGCCCCATTGCTGACAATGCAGGTGGTATTGCAGAAATGAGCGAATTACCTTCCGATGTTCGTGAAAGAACAGATATACTTGATGCTGTTGGGAACACCACTGCCGCTAGTGGAAAAGGTTTTGCAATTGCCTCTGCTGCGCTTACTTCACTGGCTTTGTTCGCAGCTTTTGTGGGTGTTGCAATGCCAGACAATCAGCATATAGATATTTACAAAGCCGATGTTTTGGCTTCTTTGTTCATTGGCGGAATGATTCCATTTATCTTTTCTTCATTGGCAATACGTGCTGTGGGAGAAGCTGCAATGGCGATGGTGGAGGAAGTTCGTCGTCAGTTTAGAACAATCCCGGGGATTATGGAGGGAATTGGCAAACCAGAATATGATAAATGCGTAGCAATCTCTACAGAGGCTTCTTTGAAAAAGATGATGTTGCCTGGTGCAATTACCATTATATCACCATTGTTGATTGGTTTTATATTAGGACCAGAAGCATTGGGAGGTTTCTTGGCAGGCGCTACAGTTAGTGGTGTATTGATGGGAATCTTCCAAAATAATGCGGGAGGAGCCTGGGACAATGCCAAGAAAAGTTTTGAGAAGGGAGTTGAGATAAATGGACAGATGTACTACAAAAAATCAGAACCCCACAAAGCATCTGTAACAGGTGATACGGTGGGCGATCCTTTTAAAGATACTTCTGGTCCATCAATGAACATCCTTATCAAACTAATGAGTATTGTATCATTGGTAATTGCGCCCACATTGGCTCAGATGCACAAAACGACAATAGTTGTTAAGCCAACTCAAAACACCATCAAAACAATTGAAGTAAAAGTATTGGACGGTGACAGCGTTGAAAGTATTACGAAGAATGTTTCACTAAAAAATACACAAACACAAACAGATGCTCTGTTGGATGCACTAAAAAAAGATGGTTTAACAAATGGCAACAACGTAAAAGTAGAAGTAATAAACAATAAAATCATCATCAATGGCAAGGAGCTTTCCCCAGAAGTAATGAAAAAGTATCAACAATACTTTTCAACGACCAGGTCGGAATAATTAATTATTAAAAAAGAGCAATACAAAAGGGCTGTTTGAGGTTTAATACTTCCAACAGCCATTTTTACTTTAAACAACTGTGAAGCGACAGCTATTACTTCAAAATAACTGCACCGGTTGCTATAAAAAAATATTATTCCTTGTATAAAATTCATTCTATTTAATTTTTTATTCTTAATATTGAAAATTAAAATAAACAAAAACTAGCTTTATGAAAATATTTACAGTAATCCTCTTCGTTATTGTTGGGCTTATTGCTGTTGCTTTGATAACGGCAATCTTCCTAAAAAAAGAATATTCTGTAGAAAGGGATATTATCATCAATAAGCCTAAAGACACTGTTTACAGCTACATCAAATACCTGAAGAATCAGGATAACTTCAGCAAATGGATGAAGATGGATCCCAATGTAAAGAAGGGGTATTCTGGCAATGATGGAACCGTAGGATTTAAAGCTAGTTGGGACAGCGAGAAAAAAGACGTGGGCAAGGGCGAGCAGACTATTTCTGCCATGGCGGAGAATGAAAGCATAGATTACGACCTCCATTTTATAAAACCATTCGAAGGAATTGCTACTGCTTACTTAACTGTTGAACCGGAAGGTAACAACCAAACAAAAGTGCGTTGGGGCTTTACTGGGAAAATGAAATACCCGATGAACCTCATGCTACTCTGCATGAACATGGATAAAATGATTGGCGATGACCTTTCTGTAGGATTAACCAATTTAAAACAGATTTTAGAGAAATAGTCCCCTACTACCTATTTAAGGTTTTCTGCAATAAACAGGATACAATAGACTTATCCATGAAAGCAGTTTGCTGTTTGGGAAGTGAAAGCGAGAAGGCAATACGTTAATATTATATTACAGGAAAGCAGAATTACTCAATTACTTCCATCTGCAAGCACTTTACTAAACACTTTTGTTGGCTGCTGTTCTTCTCGTCAGGTTGTAACAAGTGTTGAGTCGTCTATTTGCTTTTCTTGTTTTGTTTTGTCTAACCATTCTTTTGCATGTCTTCCAACATATTCAGAAAAGCCCCAACCGCCCATGTCAAACTTATATTTTTTTAGTTTTCGTCTTGCAGTTTTAATTACGTTGTCTGACCAACTAACAAAGTCTTCTGATTTATTTACCCATTGCATGTCTTTTACGAATGAAGGTTGAAAATATAGCCTTCCTCGAATTATTTTGTCGTTGTCAAAACCGCAACGGTCGTAATGCAAAACAGGTAAATCGTTGTCCGCAACGAGCCAATACCCAAACTTTTCAATATGGTCGAGCTTCATTTGCTTAATATCTTGTTGTCTAATCAAATATATTCTCGAACCTTCTTTTCTAAGGTCAATAGGAATGGTGGTGTCAACTGTCCGTACTTTACCATCATAATGAAAGTGAGGTAAAAAGATTATGTCACCTGTGGCTTTTAGTAAGTCTTCAAATTCTTGATAATCGTCTGGATGTAAATAGAAATTAATTTGTCGTCCCATAAGTTATAGTAAGTGTCGCAGAATAGCAGCCAACTCTTAAATAGAGCGCACAGCAGATGGGTAACTATTTTTTTTGTATATTAGAAATCAATCCGTTACAAAAATATACGCCCCTGTCTTGTGTGACGCCAATGCAATAATACAACTTTTTATTATCTCCAAATTCAAACTATCCAATGGGCTTAATAACTTCAATAAAAGCAATTGCAAGTTATATATATAGTAGGTTATTGATGCATAAGCATGATATATTTCAGAAAATGAAGGATTTATTAATGGTAAACAATGGTTTATTAATGGTAATTAGTAGTTGATTAACGTTAATCAGGAGCATATTAACGTTAATCAACCATTAATTAACGTTAATCCCGAACATATTTACATTAATAAACCATTTATTAACGTTAATCCCGAGCATATTTACGTTAATAAACCATTAATTAACGTTAATCGGGAGCACATTTACATTAATAAACCATTAATCAGTATCATATTTCCGACTGTGACTTGATGTGTTTTAAAACTCGCTGGTGAATTCTGTGAACTATATAATCACTCCACATTGTCCAATAAAAGTTAGGCTTAATTTTATTTACGTACCAAGTTGTTCCAACAAGCAGGGTATGCCCATTGGGCAATGTAGTTAGCTTAAACTGTCCCTGTTTGGAAACCCAATAACCGTGAAGATGGTTAGGATGAATGTCATAGAAACTCATCTCTTTCATTGGTTCCGGTTGGTCGTCAACTGAAAACCTTAAAAGGTTTGGTTTGTCCCATATAGAAATAGGTTCCACAAAACTACCAGTGCAAAAGTTACAATGTCTTATAGCGCCGACGCCTTGTCCACTTATAGTAGCATTTATTGGATAGGCTATTCCTGTTTTAAAGATAAACTCAGTTGGGGCTTTTAGTTGCGGAAATGAGATTACATTTTTCCAAACAGTTTCGGGGGAAGCATTTATTTCTATTGAAGTCGTAACACTACGAAGGTCATCTGATGATTTGTATTTATATTCATATGACATAAGCACAGGAACAGATAACATCAGCAAAACAACCATTGTGGGCAAATTCTTCTTCAACTTACTATTAGATATGCTGACTCCGATCAGAAAGCCTAAGTATGTAAACACAAAGCCTATGGGTGCCGCCATAATTAAAGATATAACTCCCTCCCAAGCAAAAAAGAGCAATCCAATACAAAAAACTAGCAAAGTCCAATAAGAATTGTTGCGAACCTTTTTTCTAGGCACAGGGTTGTTATAACCGTATATTAAGGTAGAGGTAGTACCCAAAACAAATGGAAGCCAAACAAATAGTCCAACAGCGTAATCCTTAAGTATGTTTATTGCCAAGTAGGTAACCAACCACCCAAATAGACAGGGCAAAAAGATTGAAAGTGTCTTATTTTAGGATATTTTCTTTGTCTGGTAATCTGTTTCTATCATATTTATCGATTTTCACTGTTGGTGTTGCTCATCACAAGTAGTACGCAGGAAGTTTAATTTCTCAAAGATAGGACTTGTGTTTAGAATATGTTGGTGAAGTAAACCTACATAAGCTAAAACATCGGCGAGAAATATTGGAAACAATACGCTAGTCGCTCATATACCAATCCCCCTTCGCCAGATGCTGATTATGGGTATGTAATTACTCCACCCATTTTATTAATACTATCTCGTGTCAAATCATATCTTTTTAATATCATGTATTTTTTTACGATTGTGTCCCATGGGGTTGTGCTATAAACAACACTATCAAATAAAAAAATTTCTACAATCCCATTGGAGGATGTACCATATCCAAATGGACCATTTATTTTCTCAGAATTCATTTCAGGATTAATAATTTTATAACTCGACACTTTGGCAATAGACGTATCGGGATATAGGGTTGAATATGAATATAGAAGAACCTTATTTGAATTGTTTTTTATTGAAAAAACAGGATAGATTACACCTTTACACGATGACAGCAATCCCAAAAAAAGTAAGGTTATCAAATTTTTAGTCATAATAAAATAATTTTTATAGTTTCCGCCTTTGTTAGTGCTCTTACCAACAATAGCATATAAAAAGCTTGATTTCTCAAATATAAGACTTGTGTTTAGAATATGTTGGTGAAAAACACCAACATCTGCGAAAAATCACCCAAATCCATTTCCATCCCACAAATATTACTTCTATTTTACAATCAATCAACAAGAACTCAAAAACATTAGCAGCAAAGTGGATTGTTTGGGGTTATCGTTAGTGTAAAATGCAGCAAATAATTTTACTGGGAGCATTTCCTACTGGAGAATGCACTAAAGCATGTTACTTGGTGCATGTTCTTGTGCGCATAACAGTAAATCATCTTCTTTGCTGCATTCCCCACTGCACATAAGAGCAAAGAGCCTTACTTGGTGTATTCTCCAGTGCGCATTGCAGCAAAAAATGTTCTTTGGAGCATTATCCACTGCACATTGGAGCAAAGCATGTTATTTCTTGCATTCTCCAGTAGGAAATGCTCCAATTAAAGATGAATTGGGTGTAGCAGTTGCTGACGGTGGTTAGTGGTTAGTGATAGAAGCGAAAAATCATCGTGATTGCTGAACCATTTATCATTAACCATTATTTCGTATGCCCCCTTTAATTTTTGCAGCTACTATCTTTATTTCTTCCTAATTTTAGCTCCTCAATTATCTATCAGTGCGAAAATTCATTTGCTTGCCGCTACTTATTTTATTAGTCTACATTGGTTGTAAAAAGAATAGTTCGCCCAACCCATTTCCCCCGCTTCCACCATCCAGCTTTACTACTTTTACCATCCCTGAAGGAGAACATTATCCTATCGGATATGACTCTACCCGTATCAATGTTTTCATAGGAACGCACCAGCACTTCAGAGTCATCTTTGATAGTTCCGCCATTTATACCACCGTTCTGGACTCCAATCAAACGGATGTAAATAAACTTTATGGCTTCTCGGATAATTTAGCCTCACACCACGCGTTTAGTGCAAGAATTGGATGGGAATGGTCCGATAACGCATTGAGATTGTACAGTTACGTTTATAATGACAGCATCAGAAGCTTCAAGCAAATAGCAATTGTGCCGATAGGAAAAGAAATTGATTGCGACATAGCTGTGGATACTGCACACAAACAATACCTCTTTAGCATTAACGGCAAAACGACGTCTATGCCCCGGACAGCTAGTTCGCCCAAAATATTTGGCTACAAATTGTTTCCATACTTTGGTGGAGATGAACCAGCACCGCATAAAGTAACCATTAAGGTTGCGGAGATACCGTAACAAAAGCTTTACTAAATAACAATCCCCGAGAAACAGACTAGACTTGTCTGCTCCCGAGGATTATTATTTGACTGAAATAAGGAATTTAACTCCTGAATTTCTTGAATATATTAATCAACCCATTGGTAGAAACATCATGACTAGTTACTGGTTCTGGATTCTCCAACTCAGGCAATATTTTATTGGCCAATTGCTTACCCAACTCAACACCCCACTGATCAAAACTGAATATATTCCAGATAACACCTTGTATAAATATCTTGTGTTCATACAAAGCAATCAAGCTACCCAATGTATAGGGCGTAATTTCTTTTACCAAGATAGAGTTAGTAGGTTTGTTACCATCAAACACCTTAAATGGAACGAGTTTCTTATTCTCTTCTTCCGATTTACCCGCTTTCATCAATTCTATCTTCACCTCATTCTCACTTTTGCCATTCATCAAAGCCTCTGTTTGTGCAAAGAAGTTGGACATTAGTTTCATGTGATGATCGCCAATAGGGTTATGACTGATGGCAGGCGCAATAAAGTCGCAAGGGATAACCAATGTCCCCTGATGAATCAGCTGATAGAAAGCATGCTGTCCGTTTGTGCCAGGTTCGCCCCAGATAACAGGACCAGTAGCATAGTCAATGCTATTACCGTTTCTATCTACACTCTTGCCATTACTCTCCATATTTCCCTGTTGAAAGTATGCTGCAAAACGATGCATATATTGGTCGTAAGGCAGGATAGCTTCGCTCTGAGCACCAAAGAAATTGGTGTACCAAATGCCGATGAGCGCCATCAACACGGGAATATTCTTATCAAACTTTTCTTTTTGTACGTGTTCATCTGCCGCATAAGCTCCTTTCAATAATTCCTCGAAGTTGTCATAACCTATTGTGAGTGCAATGGACAAGCCGATAGCACTCCAGAGGCTATAACGTCCGCCAACCCAATCCCAGAACTCAAACATATTGGCCTTGTCGATACCAAACTTTGTTACGGCTTCTTCATTGGTGCTCAATGCCGCAAAGTGCTTGGCAACATGTGCTTCATCCTTTGCAGATTCCAGGAACCAAGCCCTTGCAGTGAGTGCATTGGTCATGGTCTCTTGTGTGGTAAACGTTTTGGAAGCAATCAAGAAGAGCGTTTCTTCAGGATTAACCAGCTTAAGGGTCTCTGCTATATGTGTTCCATCAACATTACTCACGAAATAGGGCTGAATACCTGGCTGCCAATA